>CAILJQ010000189.1 GCA_903834625.1 uncultured Bacteroidota bacterium | reverse complement strand
GTTTTCAGAGCCATATTTTTCCATTAAAAAACCCCGATTATCATTGATAATCAGGGTTTTAGCTTATTTCTTGTTAGAAATGATGCGGAGAGTGAGGGATTCGAACCCCCGGACCTGTTACAGTCAACAGTTTTCAAGACTGCCGCATTCGACCACTCTGCCAACTCTCCGGGTGCAAAAGTAGGGTTCTGGGTTATTTATCCCAAATTTTAAAATAAAAAATCCCCGTAAACCGAAGTTTACGGGGATTTTCGTTTGAGTATCATGAGTTTATTCTACTACCAACTTGTGGGTTAAGCTTGAATTTCCCACTTTTACATTCACCAAATAGATGCCTGTATGCAAATTCATGGCTTGTTTTTCAATTGTTATTTCTTGCGCACCTGCTCTTTGGGTTCCGTTAAATAAGGTTCCTACTTCTTTTCCAGTAATGTCAAACAAACGAATCTCAACTGCTTCACTGTTTACCAAGTTATAGGTTAAAACTGTATTTACATTAAATGGATTTGGCTGCGCTTTAAATTGAATGGCGTCTGCCAAAGCTACTTGGTTCAAACCGGTAGTTAAACCCAAACGTACATTATCTAAATAGAAATTGTTTCCGCCTTGGTATTTAAATTCAATTTTGAAACGAACATTGTTGTTGTTAGGAATCTTTGAACCACTAATGGTTACTGTTTTCCACTTGGTTTGATCTGCTGGTACAAAATCAATATTGCTTGCCAATACTGCTGCACTTCCTGTTCCTATTGTAGAAATGGCACCGTCTACCAGGGTTTCTCTTACTATCCAGGTCTTACCACAATCTACAGAAGTATATACCTTTAATTCTTCTTTGGTATTTCCACCACCTACATTAGATGGCAATGTAGCTTGCGCAAAAGCGTAGTTAAAAGAGAAGTAACCATTGGTGGTGCCAGAGAAGTTAAATGATGGTGAAATCAAAGAACTTAAGCTTCCTACAGATGCTTTAATGTTAAATGGATCTTGGCTGTAACGCATGCTGGCATTTTGGTTATATGAAATGCCAAAACGTTGGAATTGATTTTCTGGATTTTCGTATTCAAAAGTCCAACCTTGTTGTTCCCAATTGTTTTGGTACCACCAATCAGCATTATAATAACCTGCAGGCAAACTGCTGGTATTTGGTAATATGGTTACGTAATCATTTAAGGTAGTAGTAGAGGTACCGTTCGGACCAGTTACTTTTAATGTTACATCATATTTACCCGGATTGTCGTATTGAATTTGCGCAGGGATTTTACCAGTAGCTGTAGCTGGTGTTCCACCTTCAAATGTCCATTCATATGAGCTAATGGTTCCACCATAAGAGAAGTCAACAAAAGAAACTTTATTACCAGCACAAGTGGTATTGCCCGGAGCATTGAATGCAGCAAGTGGAGGACAAGTAGCTGGTCCGTTTCCATCTAAACCGGTGAATGCCAAGTTTTCTGGTGTCCAAAGTGTTTTTCTGAAATTATTTAACACAGTGTGCATACGTGCTTTTTGCTCTAAAGTGAACATGTTTGCTGCACAAACACCATCAAAATAATCCATGTAGTTTTCTTGTTGATCTGGCATGTCTGGCTTTTCAGTTGAACATGAGTTATATCTTGGTTCGTTGCACTTGTTTCTTAACGGACTGCTGCTGGTTGGGTTGAAATAAGTTGGAGGAGTATCCATTACCCCATCACCGTCAATACCGCAGCTATCAGTGGCAATTTGAAATGGGTGGTATAAACCAAACCAATGACCAGCTTCGTGAGCTGTAGTAGCGTCGTTTGAGGCAAAGTAAGATGCCATAACCATGATACCATCTGTAGAGGCACCGCCGCCAAAACCAAATGGGAATTGGGCATAACCTGCAATACCAATGGTATTACCTTTGTTGATTTGTTTTACTGTCCAAATATTGAAATAACGCTTGGTGTCCCAAACACTGGTTTTCTTTAACTCGTCATTTCCTTTATTGGTTAAAGGAGTGTATATACGCACAATACCGTTGGTACAATTAACTTGAGGATCTTTTTTTGCTAACCTAAATTCAATTTCAGCATCAGCAGCCAAATTTTTGTAATCAAAATAATTGGTATCACCGGCAGGGGTAACAAACATACCTGCTCTTCTATAAATACTATCTGCATTTTTATTGCTAAATGCACGGTTCAAATAAGCTATCTGATTTTGAATAGCTGCATCGCTGATGTTTTCATTTCCATTGGCATGAAATACATGCACTACAACAGGGATAATATATTTAGTAGCTTTCTTTTGTGAACCTGCCTTGGTTTTATAATCTTCTGGATTATAATTTTTCATGGCCGTTTTTACGTCGGCTTCAAATTTATCCTTGGCCAGTTTGGTGGCGGGTTGCTCCTGAATCAACTGTTGCAGATGTTCGTCGGTTCCGCAGCTATGACTTCTTTGCTGTGAAAAAGCGCCAATGCTCGCAAAAATCAATGATCCAATCAGTACTAATTTTTTCATATATGTTTGATTTTCTGTTTTGTTTTTTCTTGTTACTGAACCCCAAATTAGCTTTTGCCCAACATTTTGGCATAATTTGGTCTTCATATTTGGTGAGCAAAATAATAATTTATTTAGATAAGTCAATTCAATTGTTATCAGGGTTGCGTTAAATTATTTCCTTTTTTGTTCCCATACCTCTAGATCGTGCATTTTCTTACCAGTAATTTTTAGACGAACCGCGGTATTTACTTTCTGAAAACCATGATTTCCACATGCCCCAGGGTTAATAAACATCCAACCATTGCCTTGGTCGCGCATCACCCGCAAAATGTGTGAATGTCCGCAAATTAATAAGTCAAATTTTTGGTCTCTTATTTTATTCCTGAACCCAGGGGCGTAATGACCAGGATATCCGCCAATATGAATCATGCATACCTTTAAGTCTTCCACCTGAAATAGGTTCAGCTCAGGAAATTCTTGCCTTATTTCTTTTCCATCTATGTTTCCATAAACACCTCTGAGAGGTTTAAAGGTTTTCAATTGGGTCATCACATTTACATCACCCCAATCGCCTGCATGCCATATTTCATCACAATCTTTGAAAAAATCAAACAGGGCCGGATTCAAAAAACCATGGGTATCACTTAAAATGCCAATTTGTATCATCCGTATTTCTTCAATTTGTTGTTTATTTGAGGCATGGTTTCCAACTTCACTCTTATCATCATTGTAGTAACTGCAATTTTAAGCATTATGGCTTTTAACAATGCACAATTGATGAACAAACTTATTTTTAATCCATACACTACTCGTAACAACAAAGAGTGGTTTAGGTTCATCACTTCTGGATTTTTACATGCAGATTTTTTACACCTTGCCATAAACATGTTTGTATTATACAGTTTTGGCAATGTGGTGAATTATTATTACCGGTACTTTTTTGGAATGTCGGGCAATTGGATGTTTTTACTCCTATATATAAGTAGCATTGCCGCCGCTAATGGCACTACTTATTATAAGAATTTTAACAATCCGGGATACAACTCTTTAGGCGCATCTGGAGCAGTTTCTGCTGTATTGTTTGCTTCTATTTTGTTCCAACCTACCGCTAAAATTTACTTTTACGGTCTCATTGGAATCCCAGGATATATTTCTGGTATTTTGTACTTGGTATATTCGCAATACAGTGCCAAACAGGCTAATGATAATGTTAACCATGAAGCGCATTTTTATGGAGCAGTTTATGGTGTTGTTTTTACCCTTGTGTTCAAACCAGAAGTATTCCGCTTTTTCCTGAACCAATTTTAAAATAAAAAGCCAATTCTTAGGTACCACGGACTTCCTTCAAATGGACTTTGGTCTTGCAACAAGTTATATAGCACATAGACCTGCACACCATCACCGCCAAATCCACCT
>CAILJQ010000188.1 GCA_903834625.1 uncultured Bacteroidota bacterium | reverse complement strand
CAAAAAAAACTATATTTGCACTCCCAAAGGTACCGTGGCCGAGAGGCTAGGCAAGGCTCTGCAAAAGCTTCTACAGCAGTTCGAATCTGCTCGGTACCTCAAAGCCCTCTAGTCCAGAGGGCTTTTTTTATGCCCTTTTGTTCAAAAAAAGACAAAAGAAAAGGGCGCTTACTCAAGGCGCCCTTTAGGTTGAATTAACAACGCTTCATTATGAAAATTTACTCACTCGTATGTATAAACGAGAAAGGCATCAATTGGTTTTGAGAACATGAAAAAAAAATTAATTTTTCACCATTCTACTGGTAAACAATTGATTATCTGATTCCAATTTTATAAGATACATTCCGCTTTTCCAGGTTTCGGTTTGAACCGAACATTCTTTGGCCGAAACATAATTGTTAGAAAAGACCAATTTCCCCGACATATCAAAAACAGTTAAACGAAAATTCCGAATCTCAGGCAAGCGCACATTGAAACTTGTTTCAAAAGGGTTTGGGTAATACAAAATTGGGAATAGCTTTTCACTATTTGTTTCTAATCCTGCAGCATAAGTAGTGGCACTTAAGGTATGAATAATGCCATTACATGTTGGAGTTGTTACCCATAATTTAGCTTCTACATTGCCAATATATCCGGCATTTCTGGTTATGGTAAATGAAGAGCCATTTTGCTGAATGCTTCCTCCTGAACCAGGTAACTGCAAATATTGAAGTCCGTAATAGGCTGGATAAGAAACGTTAAATGTTACGCTGTTATTCCCATTAAAACGAAGCAGTTCGAACGGACCATTTGTAACCACGGTATTTAATACACCAATAGCAATAGAGTCGGTTCTTTTGCTGGCATTCTTAAAAGTAATTGTATTGGCATAGGTTGTTAACTGAGAAGGTTTGCCATAAACAGTGTTGGTATTGGTGCTTACCAAAAAGGGGTCAACAGGTTTTGAAGCCCAAGCGTATGACAAATCATTGATGGTATCTTTAGTTATTGCAATTAAAACCAATTGGTCTTTACACACTTTACCTAATACCGAACGAATTTGAATCCATGTAGTATCTGCTGTATTGTCTGGCGCTTTCACAGAAATTCTTATTGAATCTATGCCTACCCAGAAGCGGTTGTTTTTGGGCAATAAACGCAAGCTACTACCCGTAAGACTTGCTGTTGAATGATTGGGTTGTGTAAGAACAAAAAAACTTAGCTGACTTTGGGTATACCCGTTACAAGCTGCAAAAGATGAAAGGTTGATATTTGGAAAAACCTCATGGGCTTTACGTTCAATCACAAATGCTTTAAAAGATGGCTTTTTAGCTGATTTCAATTTGATGCCACTCACATAAACTCTTTGTCCGGTTTGTGTGTAATAGTTTATAGAAAGATTGATATAGGTAGCTCCATTGGGTACCTCAATATCAACTGCCCTTTCTGTATAGGCTGTAGTATTGGTAGCAACATTCACGTATTTGCTAATTCCCAACTCAGGTAAATTAATTACTAAATTTAAGTAGTCGTTGGTGCTCAATCCTCCTTTGGTGCTTAAGTATAGGGTATTTTTTCCTCGGTTCAGACCGTAAATTTTAAAAGTTGAAAACAAAGAGGTACCATTGGTAGAAACCTTAAAGCAAACATTTTTACTGTATGTTACCCCATTAATGGTATCTATCAGCCCACTTGCTCCTAATGTCAATCCATCTGGGGCACCATCTTTATCAAAATCATTTTGTAAAGGAGGAAAGATATCATCTGTTTGGTCAAAAAAACCATCGGCATAATAGCTGTTCCATTCTTTGTATGTTTTAACTGCAATGCCATTGGCCTTACACCAAATTAATATCTGCTCTAAATTAAGCAGCATTTGTGGGAAGCTATAAACAGCGCCCAAAGAGGTAAAGTGATTTATAGAAACCACTATGGTATTTTTTGCATTGTATTCGGCAATCCATTTTTTACATTCATCAATGGTATTGTTTTCGGGAGTAATATCGCCCCCTTGCAGCGAAAATTGGTTGAGGCTTTTAGGATTATAATAAGATATTCCTCTCTTCTCATATGGATAGGCTGCTCCTCCTTTATACCCAAATTGTTCAAAAGCATCTTTTAACACTTGTCTATCTACATATGGATGTGAGCCTCCTGGATGAATAAAACTAACAGGGTATTTTAAATTATGTGCTTCAAAAATTTTGAAGGTAAATTCTGTCATGGTTTGAAGACCTTCCTTTTCAATACTCAAATCATAAGGAGTTAATTTTTTAAAGGAGACATTAGAGGAGTTTGTTAGTGTTATATCTTCTTTCCAAAACGACTTTACAAAAATGGTATCCACATCTGCGGCATTGGCATTTTTGATATCGTACATGGTTACCAATTTTCCTATGGTAGGAAAATACAAATGGGAAGTAAACCTACCATTATTTAATTTACTCCAAGCAAATTCACCAGCCGATTTGCTAATGATTCTGTTACCACTGATATCAACTTTGCCTTCATCGCCTGCACCATTGGCATTAAGTATTTGGTATTTTAAACAAACTCTGTTAAATGAACTTGTAACAATTGAAACATGGTCTACACCTGGTCTGTTAGCAAAGGCTTGGGCTTGTTCTGGTGTTTTGGTATCAAAATAATGGCTGCAATCTGAGGGAGATTGGTCGGCAATTTCATGGCCATCTGTTTCCATTTGTTTGAGTACATTCCAAAATGCGGTATCATTATACAATTCACCTAATCCCATATTTACGGCATAGGTAAACTTGTAACCATATTTATTAAATAAGGCCCGCATTTGCTGAATATTCGCAGGGTTTTGATAGTCGTCGAAGCGAAAGCAAACTCCGCCCAATTTTTGTTGATAGGTTTGTGCGTGTGAAGTTGTTAGGAAGGTAAGGCTTATTAGTAAAAACAAAAACCTGGGTAATAGAATAATTTTCATAAGTCTAGGAAGGTTTCCAAAGAATAGATTAATTTCCCCAAAAATACCTTTTTATCAGATGCTATCCAATTTTACAGGGAACGGCTTTCCTTTTGAATGGAGAGATGTATTTCAACCCACCGAAGATCAATTAAGGACATTGGCCATTGAGCATGATTTGCCTGAAGCCGCAGTAATAGATTGTATGCAATCTGAGCACCTTCCCAAGTATGAAGCTTTTGAAAAATATCACTTCATCATTGTTAGGTTCTACGATAAAGATTGTAAAGTTGGCAGTGATAATATTCAGATGTTAACGCGCAAAATCGCTATATTTTTTAATCAAGGTTTTTTATTAACCATACATAGAAGTGAAACTGCTTTTATCAATACCATTGCACATAAATATGGTGGAGAAAAATCGGTCACACACCCATTTGATATTGCCTGTAAAATAATTAAGAATGCGTTAGAAACCTTCCAGCATCCAATCCAATCAATGGACAAGGAAATAGATTTATATGAAAGCAAGGTATTCCTAAAAAAGCGTATTCCCGATTTATTAAGAGACCTTTATTTAATCAAAAGAAAAGCGGCAGTATTTCGCAAACTAAACACCATTACCAAAGGGGCTATTGAACCTATTCATGGGTCGCACAAAAGAAATGCCTTTTATGAAGACATGCGTGATTATCATTTGCAATTAGAAACCCTCACAGATGATTTGCATGAGAACATCAACAACTTGCTGAACTTATACATTTCACTTTCATCGCAGAAAACAAACGATGTGATGCGCATTTTAACGGTGTTTTCCGCTTTCTTCTTGCCGCTTACTTTTATAGTAGGTGTTTATGGCATGAACTTCGACTACATGCCGGAGTTACGCATGAAATGGGGTTATCCCGGAATACTTATCTTCATGGTATTGGTAACCATTCTTATTTTTCAGTGGTTCAAAAGAAAACGTTGGTTATAGGCTAAGGCCCAATTTTTCTGCCAATGACTGAAGGTCTTTTTCAACCACTTCATTTAAAGGTATTCCTTTCACTTCTCTTTCAGCATACAAATCAAACTCAGGCTCGCCAGGAATCAACACGGGCACTTCAGGGTTGGTTCGAACCGAATCTTTAAAACGATTGATCCAAAGATCCATATGCTCTTTAAAATCTGAGGCTGGCCTAAATGCATCTATACGCATTGCACCCAAAAAATGTCCAATACCATTACCCGGCAAATTCTCTAAAGGATTTAAGAAGGCCACAAAAGGTGGAACCCACGGTCCGTAGTTGGCGCCAGATAAAATGGCGCTTAATATATCAACCATAGAAGCCAAGCCATATCCTTTATGTCCGCCCAGAGGCAACAAAGAACCTCCATTTTTTAATTCATCGGCGTTGTTTGAAGCTTCGCCTTCTTTGGTTTGAACCCATCCATTGGGCAATGATTTACCTGATCGTTGGGCAATTTCTAGTTTACCATTGGCGGCCCCAGATGTTGCCATATCAAGTACAAAGGGACGGTTTTCTCCGGTTGGCACTGCCATACAAATTGGGTTGGTACCCAACATTCTTTCTTTTGAATGAGTGGGTGCAACTAATGGACTTGCATTGGTCATGGCAAAACCAATCATATCATGCGGTAAAGCCTTCATGGCATGGTATGCTGCAATGCCAAAATGGTTAGAATTTTGAATGGCTACCCAACCTGTACCAACTTGTTTTGCTTTTTTAATGGCAATATCCATTGCCTTTGGCGCAACAACCAAACCCAAACCTCTATCTGCATCAATGGTGGCAGTTGAGGGTGTTTCATGAATAACTTTATGATGGGCAACCATATTGGCTCTGCCTGCTTCATATAGCCTTACATAACCAGAAAGTCGTGCTACGCCATGGGAGTCTATGCCACGCATATCGGCACTTAATAACACATCAGCAGCTAAAGCGGCATCGGCGGCAGGCATGCCACATTTTTGGAAAACACTTTCAGTAAAGTGAAAAAGTTGTTCTTTGGTATACATGAATGGAAAACAAGGAAAAGGAATCCTTGTGAATGGTTAGTCTCTATCGAAGATGCGAAGCAACATCAAAAACAGGTTGATAAAATCGAGGTATAAAGTAAGTGCACCTAAAATGGAGGCTTTTTTCAATTGGTTATCTTCCAATTCAGCAGCCATATTTTTAATCTTTTGGGTATCATAAGCTGTTAAACCTACAAATACCATTACACCTACATAGGTAATGATATAGTCTAATGCATCACTTTTTAGGAAATAATTTACCAAAGTAGCAATGACAATTCCTATCAATCCCATTATCATGATAGAGCCAAAATTGCTTAAATCTTTTTTGGTGAAATATCCTGCAGCGCTCATTACACCGAACGTAAGGGCTGAAACCAAAAAGGCACTTGTAATGGTGGTTTGCGCGTAAGCAAGAAAGATAATAGAGAGAGTTAAACCATTTAAAATGGCATACACCAAGAACAGCAATGTTGCCGTAATATTGCTCAATTTCATGATACGTGCACTGATAAACCAAACCAACCCAAATTCAAGAAAAATCATTCCCATAAACATATAGGGCGTACCAAAAATAAAATTCATGAGTGGCGCTGAGCTAACAGCTAGGATGGAGGTAATAGCAGTTACCATGAGAGCTAACATCATCCAGCCATATACGCCGGTAATGAAAGATGCTGAAGATACTTTTTGATTAGATGAAATAATAGTAGGTTCCATATGTATTGATGATTTTGTTATTTACTTTTTTTTACAATCCTGCAGCCAAAACATCGGCAAGGTGCATGATGCGCAGGTTTAATTTTTTGTGTTGAATATATCCATGTAAATGCATGAGGCATGCATAGTCGGTTGAAATAATAATATCAGCTCCTGCATTCAAAACGTGTTGCACCTTTTGTTCTGCCAATTGAATGCTCAAAGGTTCAAAATTAACAGCAAAAGTACCACCAAATCCGCAGCATTCATCAGCTTTTTCCATTTCAACCAACTCTAAGCCTTCAACCATTTGCAACAATTTGCGCGGTTGTTCTTTGATGCGGCAGTGGTTGAGAGCATGACAAGAATCCATATAAACAGCTTTGCCATTTAGTTTTGAACCAAATGATTCTACCTTCATTACATCTACCAAAAATTCGCTTAATTCAAAGTTCTTCTTTTGTAATTGACGGTATTTATTGTGGTAGCTAGAATTTTGAAAAAGCAAATCGTAGGAGTTACGAATCATGGCTGTGCAACTAGCAGCGCCACATACCAAGGTTTTGTCTGTTGAAACTTCATTGAGTAATTTCTCCCCTACTTCGCGCGCATCTTCCCAATGTCCTGCATTAAAGGCAGGCAAGCCACAACAAGTTTGTTCTACATTGTAATGAACTTTGCAGCCAACCTTTTCTAATACTTTCACCATGTTAAATCCGGTATCTGGACTAAACTGATCAACAAAACATGGAATAAATAAATCTACCTTCATTAAGGGTGCTTTTCTTTAAAGTTCTCTATCCTGGCAATGAAAAACAGCGCTAATATAAAGAATATGATCAAAGCCAAAACAGAGGAGCGCATATTTTCGGTGTAATTGTTAATAAATCCGAAAGCAAAGGTACCAAACACTGTGGCCATTTTCTCACAAACATCATAAAAACTAAAATAGGAAGCATGGTCCTTGGTTCCATCTGGTATTAATTTAGCAAAGGTTGATCTGCTCATAGATTGAATACCACCCATTACCGTGCCTACTACAGCGGCAAGTAAATAAAATTGGTACTCGTTTGCCACAAAATAGGCAGCGGTGGTAATTCCAATCCAAACCACCAACATAATTAACAAGGTATAAATATTTCCTATGAGCCCAGATATTTTTGCGAAACCCCAAGCACCTAAAATGGCAATAAGTTGAATAATTAAAACCGTAGCTATAAGTTTCCCAAGCTCCATATGCAGTTCTTGTTTACCAAACATACTGGCAACGTACATAACAGTTTGAACGCCCATTGCACTGAAGAAATAACCAACAAGGTACCTTTTGATGGTTTGATTCTTAGGTAAATTAATTTCCTTCCAAACCTTTTTTAATTCTTGATAACCTTTAGAAAAAGCATTCTCGCCTTTTACCTTGGCTCTGCCCACCTCGGGTAATCTCCTAAAAGTTATTTGAGCAAATCCTGCCCACCAAAGTCCAACACTCACAAAGGCCAATCTGCTTGCCACACCCGAGTAATACCCTTTGGCCTTTTCCATTGCAGTAGTTGGGTTAAGACTTCCATCTAACTGCAAGAATTCAGCAGCCTTCTCTGCCACAGGGAAAATTTTTGCTGCGTTTAAAATAATTCCTAGGTTCAACAATAACAGCAAAACACTTCCAATATAACCCATTGAAAACCCACGAGCACTTACTGCATCATATTGGTCTTCGCTTGCAATTTCTGGCAGAAAGGCATTATAAAATACTAGACTCCCTCCAAAACCAAATAAGCCCAAAACAAAACAGGTAATACCCAAAGGAAGAGTGGCGCTGTTGAAAAAATAAAGCATAATACATGATAAGGAACCTAAGTAGCAAAAGAACATCATGAATTTTTTCTTGCTTTGACGCACATCTGCTATACCAGATAAAATAGGATTAAATATGGCTACCAACAAGAATCCTAATGAAATCGAATAGGAATACAAGGCCGAATTCACAATCTTGAAACCAAACACATCAATAAAATATACTCCATGATCAAAATTACCAGATGCAATGGAGGCTGCCTGACTCACACTTTCAAAATAAGGCGGAAAAATGGCAGTAGTAATGGTTAGTGAAAAAACACTATTGGCCCAATCGTACATGGTCCATGCACGGGTAATTTTTGGGTCATTCAGTTGTGTACTCATTAGATGCAAAATACACTTTTTTTGAAAAAGTCAATCTGCATAAAAAGGAGTTCATTTTCTTTCAAGTGAAATGCACAAAGATTTGGTTTCGGTCTGAACCAAATTTTTATGTGAAGTTTGTCATCTTCCTTTTATCTTCGTTGGATGCCTCATATCAGTAGAAAAAAATTCACCTATAAGATTGGTCCGCACTTAAGGGCGTATCTCAAAAAGTATGGAAGGGAAACCGATATACCCATTCATTACTCTGATCTGAAGTTGTACAAAGAATCTATTGCATTTTATGATAAAAAAGGGAAAGATACGCTCTGGGAAACCTGTATTTATGCACCTGAGGAACAAGAACGCATTTATTTACATTTATTAGAAATATACGCCTTATTAAAAGTAGGTGGCGACATGCAGGTGGTGGAGCATTTAGGAGTAGACAGAATTGATGTGTGTTTATATGGGAATACCCTTCCATTTAGGATTCGCATTATTAATAAGCTCAATGATAACTTTGATTATTTTTACGTAAAGAATGCAGATGCCTCTCGTTTGTATGGGTTAGAATTAGAGCATTTATTATCACCCAATAGAATCAGTTATTTGGTTAGTGATAATACACTTATAGAAGAACATATTGTTGGCATCCCTGGTGATGAATTTGTAAAGCACCATATATATGAAGACGACTTTAATGGCACGCGTTTGGCCAAAGAATTTGTTAAGTTTAACGAACGCTGTTTGATAAGGTTATTAGGCGATATGCACTCAAGTAATTTTGTGGTTCAAGTAACGCCAGACTTTGATGAAACCAATTATAGGATAAGGGCCATAGATTTTGACCAACAAAGTTTTGAAGGGAGGAAAAACATTTATCTCCCACAATTCTACAAACAGAATAAATTTTACTTTGAAACAGTTCAAAAATTTGTGAGCAAAAAGAGCTTAACTCAATACCAACGAGAAGAAAAAATGGTAATGATTGCGCGTATGAAGGCTGCAAAATGGCCATTACTTAATTTGCTTGATGCTATGGGGAAAGAGCCAATAGCTCCCGAAGAAAATGTGATAAAACTGCGAGAGGAACTTGCCCAATATTATGAAAGCAAACGTATCCTAAGGGCACGAAATATGGGAGAAATGGTTAAAGCAAGTTTGTTAGAAATCTTACGAGTAAGAATCTAAAAATTGACATGAAAGCCTTATTTACAACTTACGCTGCCTGAAAATTTTTGAGTTTTACTTGTTCCATTTTGCCTTTAGCATCTTTGGAAGTGATGTGCAATTTCTTTAATGTTTCATTACCAGGAGCGTCATACATATAATCTATCATCAAGGCTTCGCAAATACTGCGCAAACCCCTTGCACCTAATTTCAATTCAAAGGCGGTATCAACAATCATATCTATCACCTCATCGGCAAAACTTAATTCAATTTCTTCTAAAGCAAACAAATGAATGTATTGTTTGATTAAAGCATTTTTTGGTTCAACCAAAATGCGCTTTAAAATAACTTTATCTAAAGGTTCTAAATGACATAAAACTGGCATCCTTCCAATAATTTCAGGAATTAAACCATAGGTGCGCAAATCGGCAGCCGATACATATTTCAACAAATTATCTTGATGAGCATCGGCCTTTAAATCGTTATTTTTAAACCCAATGGCTTGTGTTTGCAATCTTCTTGCAATCATTTTATCAATACCCTCAAAAGCACCACCACAAATAAAAAGAATGTTCTCTGTATTGATTTGAATCATTTTTTGCTCAGGATGTTTTCTTCCTCCTTGTGGTGGAACATTGGCAACAGTACCCTCAAGAATCTTAAGTAAAGCCTGTTGTACACCTTCACCACTCACATCTCTGGTGATGCTAGGGTTGTCACTTTTTCTACTGATCTTATCAATTTCATCAATATAAATGATTCCTCTCTCTGCTGAAGGCACATCATAATTGGCCGCTTGTAGCAATCGAGTTAATACACTTTCTACATCCTCTCCTACATAACCTGCTTCTGTTAATACAGTGGCATCAGCAATACAGAAAGGCACTTGAAGCATTTTAGCTAGGGTTTTGGCCAAAAGCGTTTTACCTGTACCTGTTTCCCCTACCATTAATATATTTGATTTCTCTAATTCAACCTCGTTGTTTTTCTTAGAAAGCACACGCTTAAAATGGTTGTATACGGCAACACTCAATACTTTTTTGGCATCATCCTGCCCAATAACATATTGATCTAGATGTTGTTTAATTTCTGCTGGCTTTAACAATTTAATAGCCAACTCTGCAGATTTAAGATCGGCAGAATCTTGGTCTTCATTGATAATTTTGAAGGCCTGACCGATACAATTTTCACAAATAAGTGCGTCTAACCCTGAAATTAAGTAGCTTACTTCGCTTCTGTTCCTGCCACAAAAGGAACAAACATCATCTTTTTTCTTTGCCATTGGGCAGCAAAGATAAACGGATTAGGCTAATTTTTGTAAACCACCGATTTCTTTACAACTTGTAATAATCCAGAACTGATCCATCCGCAATTGGTTGAAATTGGACCCGCTTGAAAGGAACTATCTGGCGCAATATCTGCGAAGCCATCGGCCGACCAGGAGTTATTGCCCATGCTGTAATGAATGGTATAAGAGATGCGGATATGGTAATCTGTAATGTTTTGCACCTCAAGCAAAGTTTTACATTCATTGGGTTTTGATTTGCAAGAGGTATTGGCGTAGGAATTGATGGATTGGGTAAATTTAAAAACAGCAACAGGACCTTCAGTAGTTGCTTGCGGCATCAAATCATCTACAAATATTGATTTATGTTGTTGCGATAACAGCTCAGGCTCACATTTTGGGGCAGCGGAGGTTTCATTTGCAGGAATTTTATTACAAGCCACCACGTAGAAACAAACTAGCAATGCAATAATGGGTATACTTTTCTTCACAATTCAGTAATTAATACGGTTGATTGAGAACAAATTTATTCGCTGAAATAGCTATACAAAAACATATTTTTTGTCCCAAAATGCGCATCAATTGCGACATTCGCCATTGGCATCAAAAAAATACAAAATATTGTATCGGTTCATGAAACATACATCATTTTTTACCCTATCAACATGAAAATGTGAGTAACCCTAAAAACGTATACAATAATGGAATTTCGGCTCAATCCATTGTAAATACTACAAAAAGAGGATTTCGCTTTAAGGTAGTTTTAAACAATTAACCAAAAGGTAGTCAAATCTACTCGCATGGAAAATGCAAGAAAACTAGGCTTAATGGCAGTGAGTTTCTTTTTCATTGTATTTCTGGCCGCTTCAATGGAAGGAATTTCAAAAAAAAAGCCGCTCAAATAAGAGCGGCTTTTTAAAACGGATTTGA
Organism: uncultured Bacteroidota bacterium; assembly: GCA_903834625.1. GTDB lineage: Bacteria > Bacteroidota > Bacteroidia > UKL13-3 > UKL13-3 > B1. The sequence continues at coordinate 55,640 of CAILJQ010000188.1, read as the reverse complement.
ATGAAATTATTTCTTCTCTTCTTCTTTTTTATGCTTTAACAACACGTCATCTATCATACCATATTCTTTGGCTTCTGCAGCGATCATCCAATAATCTCTATCGCTATCGGCTTGAACACGATCAAAAGGCTGACCGCTATGTGAGGAGATAATGTCGTATAATTCTTTTTTCAACTTTTGAATTTCGCGCGCTGTAATTTCGATATCAGAAGCTTGTCCTTGCGCACCACCTAATGGCTGATGAATCATCACCCTAGCATGAGGCAAAGCAGAACGCTTACCCTTTTCTCCGGCACATAACAACACTGCGGCCATAGAAGCTGCTAAGCCAGTACAAATGGTAGCCACACTAGGGTTTACCCATTGCATGGTATCATAAATACCTAAACCTGCATACACCGAACCTCCTGGTGAGTTTATATACATTTGGATATCTCTTCTTGCATCCATTGAATCTAAGAACAACAATTGTGCTTGAATGATATTGGCTACGTAATCATCAATTGGCATTCCCATAAAAATAATACGGTCTGCCATCAAGCGAGAAAATACATCAATCTCTCTAAAATTCATTGGGCGTTCTTCAATAACCGTTCTGGTCATTCCTTGTAGAGAACTTTCAATATAGGCATCTACTTTTAGACTGCTAATTCCTTGGTGTTTTACCGCGTATTTGCGGAATTCATTTCCTACGTTCATATTGTGGTGAATGGTTTAAGTCAAATATATACTAAAATAATAAATTACAAATTTCCTTGAACGAAACAATAGTTATGCCAAACGACAAATTGACATACAAGCGAATAGTCTCCTGTACATAGCTATCTGGGCAATTCAATTCCTTTCATTTTCCTAAAAAGACTAATGGCATGCCTATCTGTTAATCCAGCCACATACTCACAAACATGTAATAACCTGAGGTAATAATTATTCTTCAATTCTTCTGAAGGTTCTTTAAGATGTATTGGAAGTAGTTCCGCAATTTTTCGGTCATGGTAACTTTTCTTACTTGTTTGTGGTTCACAAATTTGCCAAAGGGCTTTTGTAAACATATCTAATAAGCCTCCTATTACCTCAAATCCGGCAGTTTCAATTTCAATAACCTCCCTTGCCTTATAAACCTTTTGAAGTGAGATGGATTTAATCTCCTCTATTTGCAGAATGTACTTGCTCAATTGAATAAGAGAAGTATCAAATGAACCATTTAAAATTTCTTCTTCATGTATTAAAAAAATGTCTGCTAATTCTTTGATCAAACTATTTATTGCTACTGCCCTGAGGTATGAAGCCTTTTCGTCGCGGTGCTTTATTTTTCTATAACTCTCTTCATAAAAAGATTTACCTGCAATGGGTATCAATAATTTCTCTGCCACGTCAAAATCAATCCAATTCAAACGCAAGCCATCTTCAAAATCAATGATGTGATAACAAATATCATCAGCAGCCTCCACTAAAAAGGTAAGTGGATGTCGGCGATAGTAGCGTTCACCATTTTCTTCCACAGCAATCAAATCAAGTACTTTGGCCACATCATGAAAGAGTTGTTTCTCGGCTTGAAAGTATCCAAACTTTTTCTCGCTTGCTCTTCCTTTAGGCAAAATTGGCAGGCTAGCTTTAGGATATTTAGAAAATGCTGCCAAGGTTGGGTAACTCAAACGAATTCCTCCCTGCGTCATATTACCGGCATTGGTTAATATCCTAAAGCCATTTGCATTTCCTTCAAACCTAATTAAATCTTGCCATTCAAACTCATTCAGCATTGGTTCAAACCGAGCCCCGGGACCATTTAAAAAATACTCTGCAATGGCCGATTCACCGCTATGTCCGAATGGAGGATTGCCAATATCATGTGCCAAACTTGCGGCCGCTACAATGGCCCCAAAATCATGAAACGACATCGACTGTTCTTGTAACTCTGGATATTTCTTCAACAATTCGGCACCCACAATTTTCCCCAAGGTTCTGCCAACACTACTCACTTCAATGCTATGGGTAAGTCTGTTATGCACAAAATCATGCTCTGGCAAAGGAATTACTTGGGTTTTATCTTGTAATCGCCTGAAAGGTGTAGAAAAGATAATCCTATCGTAATCTTGTTCAAAGATACTTCTGTTTTGTCCATCTCCTAAGTTCCTTGCCTCGGTATCTCCATACCTAAAAGCTTGCAATAAAGTAATCCAGTTCATGAAATAAATTTGTCGAATATACAAATTGCCATAGGATTCAGTGAATTTCGGATAATTTTGCAGCATGTTGGCTAAGAAAAAAATTAGGTTCATCATCAATCCTATTTCTGGAGGCAGGGCTAAAAAGGATATTCCTGCCTTGATAGATAAATACCTTTCAAAGGAGAAATATACCTATGAATTGGCCTACACAAAAACTGCTGCACATGCCCAAGAACTATGCTTAGAAGCAATTGAAAAAGGCTTCGATTTGGTTGTTGCAGCAGGAGGAGATGGAACACTCAATTTAGTGGCTTCGGCATTGGTTCATACCAACATACCACTTGGCATCATCCCTTTAGGTTCAGGAAATGGTTTTGCACGAGCCATGAATATTCCGCTCAAAACCATAGATGCCATAAGTTTATTAAATAAAGGAGTTAACAAATCAATTGATACTGGAACTGCAAATGGAATAAGCTTTATCAATGTATGCGGGTTTGGATTTGATGCACATGTAAGTTCTAAGTTTGCAGAAGCAGGAACAAGGGGATTAAAAACCTATGCTAAAATTTCTTTCAACGAACTAAAAGCTTATCAAAATAAAACCTTCGAACTTCATTTTAACGAGTCAAAAAGAACTGAAAAAGCTTTCATATTGGCAGTTTGCAATGGCCCACAATACGGTAATAACGCCCACATAGCACCCAGTGCAAAGTTTGATGATGGCAAGTTTGAAATAACCATTTTGAAAGAGGTAAATTGGTTAAATGCATTTGGCATCACTAAAGACTTATTTTTAGGAAATTTTAAAAAATCAAAACAAGTGGATATTTTATCCTGCCAAAACATAGACATCATACAACCAGAGCCCAATTGGGTAAATATTGATGGAGAACCCATCTGGATGGAAAAGATAGTTTCTATCCAAATGAAGCCACAATCATTAAACGTTATTGTCCCAACAAATGAGTAACAAGAATAAGAACAAAAATGGCGTAGTTTATTCAACTGATACAAATTTTGAATACACTCATGAGCAGGAGGAAGCACAAGAAACATTGGCTCCAAATCAACAATCACTCAAAATATTTTTAGACAGAAAAGGTGGGGGAAAATTGGTCTCTCGCATAACTGGTTTTATTGGTTCAGAAGAAAATCTAAGTACACTTGGAAGTGCCCTCAAAAAACACTGCGGGGTGGGTGGTTCAACCAAGGATGGAGAAATCCTTATTCAAGGTGATTTTAGAGACAAAATTCTTAATTATTTATTAAAAGATAACTATAAAGCAAAAAAGGCTGGAGGATAATCTTTTAGTTTTGAAACATTTCGGTAAAATTAATTGAACTTTAATTTTTATTATCATTAGATAATCTAATTTAGTTTCGTGTTAGCCCACTCAACCAAGGAATATCCAAGGCTACACACGAATGAATTAACCAACAAATGAAATTACTAGTAGTAGAAGATGAACCAAAAGTTGCTTCCTTTTTAAAGCAAGGTTTAGAAGAGCAACAGAACGAAGTAACTGTTGTTTATGATGGGTATTTTGCCAAAAAAATGGCCACTGAAAATGTCTATGATGTAATTTTATTAGACGTAATGATTCCTTACTTAAATGGTTTAGAGGTTGCAAAAGAGCTAAGATCCAGTGGCATCAAAACTCCTATCTTAATGCTTACTGCCTTAGGATCAATTGATGAAAAAGTAAGTGGCTTAGATGCAGGTGCCGATGATTATTTAGTAAAGCCATTTGAATTCAAAGAACTGTTGGCAAGACTAAGGGCTTTAACCAAAAGATATACAGACAACTTGGGCGACCAAAAGGTACTTAAACTTGAAGACTTAGAGCTTGATTTAGACAGAAAAGTTGCCCGTCGTGGTGGAAAAACAATTGACTTAACAGCCAAAGAGTTTGCCCTTTTAGAATACCTTATAAGAAATAAAAATAGAGTAATCTCTAGGAGTGAAATTTTAGAAAAGGTTTGGGATGCCGGCTTTGATACTACCACCAATGTAATTGACGTATATATTAATTTTCTTCGCAAGAAAATTGACAAAGAATTTTCTACAAAAATTATTCATACAATGGTTGGAATGGGGTATATTGTGAAGAGTGAATCGTAAGATTGCTTTTTCATGAATATAAAAAGTTCATTAACCATAAAGTTCACTGCAATTGTTGCAGGAATACTCATTGCCTTCTCTGTATTTACCTATGAATTTTCTGAAATTTTTAGACGTAACGAGTTTACAGACCGTTTGAAAAATGTTTCAAAAAATGTAGTAATAAACTACCTAGACAAGGACGAATTAACGCCCAGTATTTTACGTTTGTTGTATGACAAACAAATCAATCGATTTCCTCAAGAAAAGCTCATCATTGCTGACGAAAATTATGAAGTAATTTTTGCTTCAAAACCTGCAGACGACACGCAAATTAGTCTGCTTAAAAAACTATATAAGGAAGGCAATGAATTTGAACAATACAGCGCCGATACTGAATATATTGCATATATCATCCCACATAAAGGCGTAAATTTTTATGTAGTAAGTAGTGCCTTAGATATTGCCGGACAAGAGAAATTAAAATTCCTCCGATTAATTTTATTGATTCTTACGTTGGCTTGTATTTGTTTAGCGGCCGTTACAGGGTGGTACTTTTCTATGCAAGCCCTAAAACCCATTAAAGATGTTATTTCGCAAGTAGACACAATTAATGAAAGTAACCTATATCAGCGGGTTTATGAGGGGAACGGCAAAGATGAAATAGCCAACTTGGCTATTGTTTTTAATAAAATGCTTGGTAGGATAGAAAAATCTTTTGCCTTTCAAAAACTCTTTGTTGCCAATGCTTCCCATGAATTTAGAACACCCCTTACAGTTATGAAAGGGCAAATTGAGGTTTTGATGTTACAAAAGCGAACAGAGCAAGAGTATATCGCTACTTTCCACTCCCTTTTGGAAGACATTCAAAACCTCATATCTCTCATAAATGGGCTCGCAGAATTAGCCTCTGCCAATGCCGACTTCCCTAATATTTCTTTTACCAAAGTATCCTTGCTTGATGTAATGATGGATACGAAGGAAGAATTGGTTAAAAGAAAACCAACATATAAAATTGTTCTTGAATTTGATGATTTTCCCGAAGAAGAGGAACTGATTCAAACTATAGGAGATTTCTCTTTACTCAAATCTGTTTTCACCAATTTGATGGACAATGCTTGTAAATTCTCTGATCAAGCAGCATGTAATGTAAAAGTAACATTTGAAAAACTTGGTATTGAAATTACCATAACAGATAAAGGACCTGGCATAAAACCATCCGATCTACAGCATGTATTTGAGCCATTCTTTAGATCTAATGAAACAAGACAAATTCCTGGGTATGGCATCGGACTTAGTCTTGTAAAGAAAACTATTGAATTGCATAAAGGCACTGTTTCTATCCATTCAGAGGCAGGCATAGGCACAACAGTACGCGTATATTTACCAAACAACTTTATTAATTAAGTCAAGTAGTTAATATGCTTTGCATTGTTGTAAATTTGCCATATGGTTTGGCGCAAAAAAATTGGCATTTTCCCATGGCATAACAATGCTAATTTACGGTTGCTAGAGAGCGGTAAACCCTTCTTTGATGAGCTACTTTTTCAAATAGAATTAGCACAAACAAGCATTCATTTTCAAGTTTATATTTTTGATAACGACCAAACAGGTAAAGTAATTTATGACGCGCTATTGGCGGCTGCCAGAAGAGGAGTAAAAATATTTATACGACTAGACGCCTATGGTAGTGCCAATTTCCCCAAAGAATGGGAAAGTGCCTTAAAGCAAAGAGGTGTTGATATACAACTCTTTTCTAAATTTAAATTGGCATTTAAATACCATGTTGGTGTTCGACTGCATCACAAAATTTTCATTTTTGACCAGCAAGTGGCCATGTTAGGTGGTATTAACATTTCAAACAATTATAGCCATTGGGGCGAGGAAGGAAATTGGCTTGATTATGGCATTTGGGTAAAGGGTTCTGTTGTGCAAGATTTGTTACGCATTTGTAAAGGTATAGAAAATGGTCTGAACCTGTTTCAGCCTAAAACACTTCCCTCAAATGAAGAAGAAAAATCTAAACAAGCTGATAAACAAATAAGGGTTTTACAAAACTATTGGCTCAAAGCAAAATTTGGAATTAGTAGGCAATACCGGCAAAAAATAAGGAATGCCCAACATAACATCTTACTCATTAGCAGTTATTTTTTACCCTCACCCGCACTCAAAAGATTATTAAAAAGAGCAGCCAAAAGAGGGGTTCAAGTTGAGTTGGTTTTAGGAGCCAAATCAGATGTAAAAATAGTACAATATGCTACCCAATTTTTTTATGAAGACCTACTCAAAGCTGGCGTACAAATTAGGGAATGGCAAGCAAGTGTATTGCATGCAAAAATTGCCTTTGCAGATGAAGATTGGATGTGCATTGGTTCTTACAATCTTAACCATTTAAGCGATTTTGGATCGGTGGAATGTAATGTTGAAATTTTAGACCCAACGTTTCATAAACTCGCAAAAAATCAAATCATACATTCATTAGAAAACCACAGCCAAATTGTTCATCCAGCTTTATACCATCGAAAAGGACAACTTTGGCGCAAGGTTCGAAACTTCCTCTCCTATCAGTTTGTAAGCTTGGGGATGAAAATTTTATTTTACCTTCAAAAAAGCGGAAAATAACTATCTGGCATATAAATCTCTTATAGCCACTGAAGCAACCGTACACCCAAATACAGTTGGCATATAACTAATGGTACCCACAGCAGATTTTTTATTGCGTGCTTCCATTAACATTACTTGGGAGTTTACCACTTTTGGTTCAGCAGAAAATACTGCTTTAACACCTCTGTAAACACCTAACCTATGCAAATATTTTCTTGTATAGCGTGCCAAATGACAATTATATGTTTCAGATATATCAGCCACTTTCACCATGGTTGGATCTACTTTTGAACCAGCCCCCATGCTGCTTACAATTGGAATACCTCTTTCAATGCAAGCTTTAATATAAAACACCTTGGGAGAGAGTGTATCAATACAATCCAAGGCATAATCCCATTTCTCAGAATCTAACACATCAAAGGTTAGTTGGTCTCTAAAATACTCAGGAATTACACGTAATTGTAAATCGGGATTGATATCTAACAAGCGCTCCGCTAATACCTCTGCCTTAACTTTTCCTTCAGTACTTTTCAACGCCGGAATTTGCCTGTTTCTATTGGTAGGATCAACCGTATCTGCATCTACAATAGTCATTCTTCCAACACCACTTCTTGCAATCATTTCTGCTGCTATTCCTCCAACTCCTCCAAGGCCTACAACCAATACATTTGAATTAACCAATTTATGTAATTGGTCATGACCTAATAATAATTCCGTTCTACCCATCCAGGGCTGAATATCAAAACTCATATGGTATAAACTATTTTAACAGGTTCACTTAAAAAACTTGAGAGGCAATCTTTTTTGTTACCTCACTTAATCCCATGGTATAATAATGCAAAACGGGCACCTTGGCAGCCTTTAACTCTTTGCTCATTTGAATGGCCCACTCAATACCTACTTGCTTCACAGCTTTATCATCTTTACATTTCTCAACTTCAAGTACCAAATCTTCAGGAATGTCTATATGAAAAATCTTTGGCAAGATGGTTAATTGTTTCTTGGTTGTAAGAGGCTTAATGCCTGGTATGATGGGTATCTCCATCCCCATTTTCTTGCATGTTTCAACAAAATCAAAGTACTTTTGATTGTTAAAAAACATTTGTGTAACAATATACTCTGCGCCTGCATCTACCTTTTGTTTTAACCAACGCAAATCACTTTGCATGTTTGGGGCTTCAAAATGTTTTTCAGGATAGCCCGAAACGCCAATACAAAAATTAGAGTTGGAAGCATTTTCCAATTCTTCATCTAAATACTTTCCATGGTTCATTCCAACTACTTGTTGGAGTAATTCCAAGGAGTTCTTGTTTCCATCTGGTTCAGGAACAAAATTGGGCTCATTTTTAATGTTATCACCACGTAACACCAACACATTATCTATGCCCAAAAAGTGCAAGTCAATTAAAGCGTTTTCTGTTTCCTCCTTACTAAAACCGCCACAAATAAGATGTGGTACAGTATCTACATGATACTTATTCATAAGTGCGGCACAAATAGCTACTGTACCCGGACGTTTACGGGTATAAATTTTATCAAATCCTCCATCCTTTCGTTTACGCAATACAAACTCTTCTCGGTGGTAGGTAACATCAATAAAGGCGGGCTTAAATTCCATTAAAGGATCAATTCCATGGTAGATTGAATTAATGTCTTTTCCTTTTAATGGGGGCAAAATCTCAATAGAAAACAGGGTTTCTTTGGCATTATGAATATGTTCAGTTACTTTCATTTGACGTGCAAAATAAGCAGTTTCCAACAAAATTTAGGGAACTACACAGGATATTCTACTTTCGGTTCGAGCCAATACCTATTCAAACCAATGTTGAAGGAACTTTTCATCTGCACTAATTTTACCAACCACCTTGTATCTTGAAATCCTCAAAACAACAGATTCACGGGCATCTTCATTTATTACACAAAAAGGAAAGCGACCGCTGGAGTGAATGAACCGTAATTCACCATTGCCTTTAGCCCACAAGTAGCCGGTATGATTATCCAATCCGATGATATATAAACCTTTACCCTTCTCTAATAATCCACTACAAAATGGCAACAAATCCATCCCATTAAAATGCCATATATATCTGGGCTGAACCAAGGCTCTGATCATTTTCTCGGAAGCACATTTAGCTAGTTTAACTCTATCTATTGGATAAGAAATGGCCTGTAAGGTAGTGGTTACAAAATACCCACATGCTATACTCCCTTCGCCAGGAGTAAGTGTAGTACCATAAAAATTCCAACGAGTACCATACCAATAAGGAAATACTTTTTGCGTAAGGCTTTCAACCAAAAATTGTTGTTGCTGCGTTAGGTTGGCATTCTTCTTCCCTTGTTTTTTTTGCCTTATTTCGGTTAATGTTTTCGAATACTTTGTTGGCGTATACACAAAGAAATGATAACCTGGTATGAGATAACTGAGGTTTCGTGCATATAGCAATGCACTTATCAATAAAAGCAAGCCAACCAGGCTAATTAGGAATTTCTTCCAAGCAAACATTAAGCAGGTATTTCTAAAACAATTTTACCAAATTGTTTGCCTTCATCCATGTATCTGGCAGCCATCTCACAATCACTTAAAGAAAATATTTGAGCAACAGTTGGAACCAATTTGTGTTCAGCAATAAACCCTATCATTTTTTCAAATTCTGCATCTGTGCCCATGGTTGAACCTAAAATATCTATTTGTTTCCAGAACACCTTTGCTGGCACGCCTGCGTTCCAAGATCCCATTGTTGCACCATAACAAACTATCCTTCCACCTGGCTTACATAAATCAATTAGTTTGGCAAAATCTGCTCCTCCCGCTCCATCTACAATAACATCAAAACCTCCACTTTCTTGGGCCAGTTTTTTATGCCAATCTACTTCTTTATAATTAACAGCACCCAATGCGCCCATTTTCTTGGCCTTTTCAATTTTCTCTTCACTGCTACTTGTAACATAAACTTTACAACCCGCTGCTATGGCAAATTGTGCAGCAAACAAGGCCACTCCTCCTCCTATTCCTGTTACCAAAACTGTTTCCCCTGCTTTCGCCTTTGCTCTTCCAAACAAAGCCCTAAAACCTGTTAAACCTGCCAATGGAAAAGCAGCAGCTTGGGCAGAACTCAAATGAAAAGGTTTCTCAAAAACTAATCGTGCAGGTACACATACATATTCCGCAAAAGTTCCATGGTTGGGCAATCCTAAAATCACATAATTTTTAGCTTGATATCTTTCGCTATCACCCCAATTAAGCGAAGGGTTTACCACCACTTCTTTACCAATCCAATGTTTGTTTCGGTCTGAGCCAACCGCCTCCACCACACCGCATCCATCGCTGCCACAAATAATTGGAAACACCAATCCTGCATATTGTCCTTTTTGAATCCAAACATCTCTGTGGTTAAGAGCAGCGTGTTGAACACGAATTAATACCTCATCAGATGCAGGTATTGGCTTTTCAAATTCTTGGTATACATATGCTGCATTGATTGCATGCAATACTGCTGACTTCATATCAATTAATTTATAAATAAAATTTTGCCTACATGTGTTTGCGCACCATCTTTGGTTGAAGCAAACACCAAATAAACGCCAGAAGAAACCCTTTTGCCTTGGTAATTTTTTCCATCCCATGCCACAAATCCTCCGTTGGCAGTGGTTTCATACACCAAATTTCCACTTATGTCGGCTATTTTTACAATCGACTTTTCCATCAAGCCTCTAATAGAAACACTACCTGTAAAATCGGGTCGAACCGGATTAGGAAATATCTCTACATTGCTAAAATCTGATTGGGAACCACTGGCATCACCCATATAAGAAATTAGGCCTTTTTCTGTTCCAAAAAACACTTCGCCTGTGCCTTCATCGATACCAATTTCTATTACATTATTTGAGAGTAGTGGAGAGTTGGCTGTGGTAAAATTCTTAATCACCTTATAGCCATCAGACGAAACCAACCAAACCCCATTGGGAGTGCCAATCCATTTCCTATTGGCAGGATCAACTTTGATACAATTTATCTGCTCTTTCCCTAGGAATATTTCATAATTGGTTCCAACTTTAATAATGATTTGTCTTGCATCAAAACTCTCTTTATTTGTGTTAAATATTTTACCTGGATTGCCCAAAATGGTTAAGCCTTGGTTGGTTCCTATCCACATCTCTCCATTTAAGTCTTTGCTCGCGCATAAAACCGTATTAGAAGGCAAGGCTCCCTGACCCACTTCTTTGGTTAACATTTTATATTGGTCATCGGCCACCTGTGTGGGTGTACCATTATCGTTATAAACTAAAATGCCCTTGTCCCTTACGCTCAATAACCACTTATTGTTATTGTCATCGCAAGTGAGCCAACCTAATTCATTGCCACCAGCTACTGTGCCTACGTTAAACGACATCCAACCTGTTTTTGTCTTTACGCTTATGGGCTTATTAACACCATAATTGCTCACCCATAAATTTCCAAAATTGTCAAAATCCATTCCCCCGGTAAGGAGAGGTTTATAATTGGGGTCAACTACACTTAATCGCTGTAAAGTACTATTGCTTTCATCGTAGTTCTCTACCACTTGATTGTTTACAACTTTAATTATACCACCTCCAAAACTCGATAGGTAAACTTCATTGGCATATGGATGCTTTTTTACTTCTAAAAAATCTGATAAGCCAGTAATCATAGGATGGTCTTTTTCGGTGAAGTTATACCATGAATTTTCTGAAAACTGGTAGAATTTACTTCCATTATACATCAGAGGATCCCATCTATCATTTACATAACCTCCGGCTACCCATAGTTTGCCATTTTCATAGGTGAGTCTGCCAAAAGTCCTAGCCGCCGGACCGCCCGGAATGATATAGTCTAAATTGTTGGTTTGTCTATTATCAATGGTTAAGCCGTAATTATCATCTACCATTGAAAGGTTTCCCTTCAAATCATAAACACCATCCTTCCTAAAGGTGTGATCAAGTGAATCTGGAACAGCATTACCTTTCTCTATATAGAATTTTGTAGGTGTAATGATAAACAAATGCTGAAGCTCGGCTTCATACTGACTCAACTGCAAAGAGGTAATTTCTTTGCCCAAAGTAGGCAAATATGGTTGCCATGCCGTTACCCCATCATACACCTGTAAGGAACTATCAACAAGAGCGTATAAATTTCCTTTATAAGCCATGCTCAGTCCACTTCCCGTTGACGACTTGGTGAGTTTCCAAAAATTGAAATCGTTTAGGTTCGGACTATTTAAACTTGCTGCAAAAATCCCATTTGCAGCAGATGCATAAATTTGATTTTTAAAAATACTTACTGCCAAAAACTCAAGCTGTGAACCATTTGGACCTAGGTTTTGGTATGAATCAATTAATTGCTTTCGCTGTAAATCGAGAACCACTATCCCAAAGCTACAAGCCAAATAAGCTTTATTTTCATAAAAGCAGAAACCATTGATAGACTTAGCGCCAATAATGCTCTTGAGAAAAATATCTGGCACATTGTAAATGATTTTGTTGGCTTCGTCAATGATATCAATATTGGTGTTGTTGTAAACAATTAAAGTTACTTTAAGGGCTGCATTGTATTTGACAATTTTCACCTCCACATCAGACAATCCAGTAATTTTAGATAGTCTTTCAATACTTCCATCTTCACGGTCGCAAACAAAGATTCCGCTATTAGATCCGCAATAGATTCTGGAACCCACGTTGGTTACAGAAGCATTCTTAAAATAGGGCAAATGAACGCGCCAACCCTCAAAGTTTATTTGGGCATTACCCCATAAAGCAAAAGTGAATGCAAACGTTAAAAAGAAAAGTTTTTTCATGAAATCTTTAAACAACCACAAATAAACGATATTCATGCAAGAATGTTGTAAATATTAGCTCTTGGTTTTTACGCATTTGACAATGCGCATTTTTAGCTACTTTTGCTGCATTATGTGGAATGCAATTGGTTCTTTTTGTATCAGGAATCGCTTTTGGCTGCTGGTTTCTTTGGGTGTAATCACCTTATTTTTCGGGTATTTCGCCACCAAGGTTCAAATGACCTATGATTTTGCCAAGGTAGTTCCACAAGACGACCCAGATTTTATTGAGTATGTAAAATTCAAGGAAACTTTTGGGGAAGATGGAAATATCTTGGTGATTGGTACCCAAAGCAAAGACGCCTTTAAGCTAAACTATTTCAATGACTTATACGACCTCACTAAAAAAATTGAAGCGATAGAGGGAGTAGAAAAAGTTATATCCATTTCAAGCGCTTACTATTTAGAGCGAAACGACTCTTTAGGAAAATTACAGGTAAAGCCACTCCTCACACGCAAACCCAAAACACAAATTGAATTAGATTCTTTCCATCACTTTGTTGCTACGCTCAAATTTTATAATGGCCTTTTATACAATCCTGAAAACGACTTAGTAGTTTTAGCGGTTAACCTTAAAAAAGCCCAATTAGATAGCAAAGCAAGAATTCCATTGGTTAATGGAATTGAAAACATTTGCAGGGAATTTGGAAGGACTCATAATAGTGAAATGCACTTTTCAGGGTTACCATATGTGCGCACCATGATGAGTTCAAAAGTGGGTGATGAAATAAAAATCTTTACCTACCTCTCTATCTTGGTTACTGCCATTTTTATTTTTGTATTCTTTAGATTCTTAAGTGCTGTAATTTTCTCTCTAATTGTAGTCATAATTGGCGTAGTAGCCACCATGGGACTATTAGCTTTGTTTGGGTATAAAATAACCATACTCACGGGTATACTTCCACCACTTATGGTCATTATTGGCGTACAAAATTGTATTTACCTGCTCAATGTATATCACCAAGAATACACCTCGCATGGGAATAAAATGTTGGCGCTATTACGACTTATTTCCAAAAACGGTTTACCCCTCTTTTTAACCAATGTTACCACAGCAGTAGGTTTTGTTGTATTCAGCTTTTCTGGCAGTGCCATGCTTGATCAATTCTCGGTTATTTCAGGAATTGTTATCATGCTTATATACATTATTTCTTTGGTATTTATCCCAATTGTTTACAGTTACTTACCACCTCCGCAGCACAAGCATACCAAACATTTAGATAGCATTCGACTCAATAGTGTATTAAACAAATGTTATGATTTGGTTCATTACCATCGACCTAAAATTTATGTTGTAACGCTTGTTCTATTAACACTTTCTATATATGGTTCAATGAAGGTTAGAAACCTGGGATATGTGGTAGACGACTTACCTGCAGACGACCCTGTTTATGTAGATTTGAAGTTTTTTGAAAAACACCTCAACGGTGCTTTACCTTTTGAAATAAGAATAGACACCAAAAGACCTGACGGCGTTAAGGACTATGTTACACTACAAAAAATCAATAGGCTACAAAAAGAACTGCACCAATTTCCTGAGTTATCAAAAGCCACCTCTGTGGTTGATTTTTTGAAATTTGCCAACCAAGGAATGCACAATGGTGATGAGCGTTATTATATAGTGCCAAGTGTGGTTGACATTACTGAAATTGTAGATTATTTACCCAAAGACCAAGGCAATAACAACCTGTTAAAATCGATGGTTGATAGTACTTTTCAATTAGCAAGGGTTAGTGTACAAATGGCAGATATTGGTTCTGTAGAAATGAAGCGATTGAGCAAAGAGGTTCAACAAAAAGTAGATAGTATTTTTCCTAAAGAAGACTATGATGTGAAGATAACCGGAACCAGCGCCATTTTCTTAAAAGGAAACGACTACCTCATAGAAAATCTTATTCAAAGTATGATTTCCGCCCTCATCATCATTTCAATTATGATGGCCTTTTTATTCTTCAGCTGGAAAATGGTCTTAATTTCATTGGTACCAAACTTAATTCCATTAATTATGACCTTTGGCATCATGGGTTTTTTCGACATTCGTCTGAAACCTTCAACCATTATCATTTTTAGTATTGCCTACGGTATTGTAGTTGATTTTACCATTCATTATTTAGCCAAATACCGCCATTCTCTCAAGAAACACAATTGGGATATGCGTGTTGCTATTCCTGAGAGTTTAATTGAGGCAGGGCCAAGCATTATTTATACCGCCATCGCCTTGTTTGGTGGCTTTATTATCTTTGCCGCATCTAATTTTGGAGGTACAGTAGCCTTAGGTGTTTTAACATCTATATCACTCATATTTGGCATGTTCATGAACCTATTGCTCCTACCTGCTATGCTCTTGTCTTTAGAGAAAAGTATTAATGCCAAAAAAGAATTAGGTGTTACCTTGGTTGAAATCGAACCAGAAGATATAGAGGAAGAAAATAACTAATTTCAAAATATGTTAAAGCAGTTTCGGTTCGAACCGAATAACCTTGAACATGAAAAATGAGGTATTACGCCAAAACTACTTACTTAATTCACGCGTTAATTTGATCATGGTTTTAAATGACAAATCTGGATTGGCAATTTGGTTTACGGTACCTACTACAAAAATATCTTCCTCTGGGCAATAATAAGCCAAGGCTCCAGACAAGCCTGAATGTCCTATAAAAACAGGCACTGCGCCCATTGGATTAAGTAACCACGGCAATTCAAATTTGTGAAAACCAATTCCTGAACGCATAGGAAAAAATATCTTTCGCCATTTCTGCATTTCAGAGATATAGGAGGCAGGAAATAATTTGCCTTGAAAAAAAGCTTGAATAAATACCATCATATCCTCTGAAGTAGAGACTATACCGCCATCCGCACCAAAAGAGGTCATTGCTTTTGGAATACGTAGCTCATTCGATTTATAATATATCACCTTTGGCAAAGTATCCTTTTCATCGCGATACACATAAGTATTTTTTAAAGTAAGCGGTTGCAGAATGCGCTCCAAACATACTTCTGCATAAGGTTTACCTGTTATCTTCTCAATAATTAACCCTAATAGTTGAAAATTTGCATCTGAATAATGTGCCATAGACCCCGATGAGGGCCTAAAAAATGACCGCATATTCTTTGTTCTTTCAATAGCCTGAGCGGGTGTCCACGCTTGATCGCGACCTAACAACAACTCTTGCTCTAGGCTAAAACCTTGCTTTCCTTTATCTTGAAAATAATCGGGCAAACCAGAGCTATGCGTTAGCAAATGTTGAATGGTAATTGTTTTGCTATAATCCTTATTTAGGAAAACATTCAAATGGTGTGTGATGCTATCTGGCAAGTAGTTTACAATAAAATCCTCTAACTTTAGCTTGCCCTCAAATCGCAATTGCATGATTAAGGCTGTAGTGAATAGTTTCGTAGTGCTGGCAATAAAATAGGATTGATTTAAGCTCATATTACCAGAGGAACCAATCCAAGAAAAATCATTCTTTTTCAAAGCAAATGAGCAACCAAAAACCTTTTTATTATCAACGGTTTTATCTAAAATACGCTGCAATGCTTTTTCCTTTTCCAATTGCCCTGATGAACTATTCTTTTGCGCATATCCCAATGCACCCATTCCAAAAATAAATAGTAGAAAAATGACTCCTCTTCTCATAAAACAAAAAATGACCGCCTACTTATTAAGTAAAAAAAAACTATTCAATATTTCACCTCCTACTTTTACATATTCATCATAGGTTTTCTGATCTGCCGTAAAAGTTAATACATAAGCCTTTTCATTTTGAATAAAATAATTTTGCAAAAACTTTAAATGGTAAACTCCCATATCTGCAGTATATACAAGATGGTAAAATCGACGTCCATTTTTTTCCATCAGTTTACTTTCCAAAATCTGCGAATTGGTCATCATTGATTTGATTTGGCTCTCCGAAATTTGAGCATATTTTTCTAAACCAATATTCATTCCTTTTATATCTTGAATGATAAGATTAACATTCTCTCTGAATAAATCCTCCTTGTTTACAAGTGGGGAAAACAAGATAAAACTCGACCCCATTTGTTTAGCTAAAGACAACTCCCATTCCGATGGATATTGTATTTGAAACCCCTTATCAGTATGCGTTTTCCAATCATCATGAGAAACAGAAAGCAAGTTAAATGTATGGGGAGTAATAGGGCTTGTAGAGGCTGTTAAGGTGGCTACCAACATAACTAGAAAAAGAAACTTACGCATACGCTTCATGAATAAAATGATTGAATAGGCAAGTTAAACAAATAACTTAAAAGTGAAAGAATGACTCTTTCTATTTTCAATCCTCGGTCCAAAAATCTATCCCAGCTTCTTGTAATGCCAACTTAAAAATATTTTTAATTTCCCATAAGTGGTAATAGAATTAAAAAGTTGGCATTAAACACGCAAAATTTTTTCAAGCTTTTTCCCTTTTGCCAATTCATCTACCAATTTATCTAAATACCTTACTTGTTGGGTAAGTTTATTCTCAATTTCCTCCACCCTATAACCGCAAATCAACCCTGTAATTAGGTGTGCAT
Organism: uncultured Bacteroidota bacterium; assembly: GCA_903834625.1. GTDB lineage: Bacteria > Bacteroidota > Bacteroidia > UKL13-3 > UKL13-3 > B1. Next base: position 38,379 of record CAILJQ010000188.1, on the reverse strand, counting down.
TTGCATGTAAATTGGCCTTTCCAAAAAAAGTTTCGAAATTATCTTTCAGGGTAATTGCCTCCTCTAAAGCTTCCTGACTATATCCAGTAAGCCATCTAATTACTTCATCTAACTCCTGTTTCGTTCTTCCTTTTTTTTCAACCTTGGTAATATAAAGTGGATACACGGTAGCAAAACTCATTTTAGCAATACGTTCATCTGTAGACGTTGAATTTCTCATGACAATAAAAAGTAATGATTAAAACTTTGAAAAATCAATATGATTATAGAAACTTATTTCCGTTTAAAAGTTTTGGCAACCTTTTTAAACAAACTTATATTCTCCTTCAATTCAGTGGTTGAGGTACCAATTAGTAAACAATATCCTTGTACATTAAACAACATCATTTGGTACACCACCCCACTTACCATTCCATCCTTTAATGGGCCATAGGCTACAATCTCATAACCCTTCATTCCATCAACAATAACCTCCCCAGAGGCAGTTTCATCTACACTTAAATTGGTATAAGGTAATTTGTTTAACCTATTCATTGCAGCTTCCTTTTCACTCATATTTTCTGGTAAGGGAGTGGTTCCTAAGCTCACAATAAAGGTTGTTTTATCCTCACTCAATGTGGGCGCTTTTCCATCAACAGTATATAATAAACTACCCGTTAAATTTTGAGCGAGCTTCAATTTGGTTTCCTGAACATTTATTTCAAAAGATATTCCTTCTAATGGGTCAAGTGCCTTACCTTTATGGTGAACAATAGATAAAATAGCTTCACGCATGGGCCTGTCTAACTGAACCAATAGTTTGGGAAAAATTCCATTTACCATAAAGGTGGTTTTTCCGTTGGCTAGTAACAAAATATATTTAGTATAATCGGTAGAATTTGCATGTTGCAAAGTGGTATACAAAACCCCTTTTTTACCATTTATGGTAAGCATTTCTTTTTTATTCATTAAAACGCCTTTGGTCTTTAAAGCCTCAGGAGTAAATCCAGCCAAAAAATCACCAAAAGTTCCTGGCAACTCTGCAACCACCAGAGATGAACCACTGCTATTTTGTTGAAATCCTTGAAAACTATTTGAAGGAATAAATCCGTCTGGCACAATCATAAATAGATTAGTGCCAGCAACCTTTTGATGCCGGGCACTTAGCTGGTTATTTATTACCTTTTGAGCAATGCTTACTTTCAAACTCAAAAGTACAACAAGGATGAATAAGAGATATTTTCTCATAAAAGTTAAAATATTAATGGCTTAATGGGTCTTGTAGTTTATTTAGTCAACGTGCATAAATAATTATAAAAAACGGTCTGAACCAAAAAAAATAGTTCACTTAGGTCTGAATCTAGGCGTATTCACACCCCCTTTTTTATTAATATCTCCAAAAGCCACAGTTCCTTTCAATTCTCAGCTTCAAATGCTATTTTTGCACACTTTTGATTTTTTTAGGTTCAGACCGAAAAACAACTAATAATCAAGCGAAATGAGTAAGTACAAAGAATATAAAAAACTAGATTTTCCTGCATTTGAAGAGGAAGTTTTGGCGTTTTGGAAACAGGAACAGGTTTTTGAAAAAAGTGTGAGTGCCCGCGAAGGCGCGCCATCTTATGTGTTTTATGAAGGTCCGCCCAGCGCGAATGGCATGCCAGGAATTCACCACGTAATGGCTAGAGCTGTTAAAGATATTTTTTGCAGATACAATACCCTAAAAGGCTTTCAAGTAAAACGTAAAGCAGGTTGGGATACACACGGTTTGCCGGTTGAGCTTCAGGTTGAAAAGGCCATGGGCATTACCAAAGAAGATATTGGTAAAAAAATTACCGTAGCAGAATACAATGAAGCCTGTAGAAAAGATGTAATGAAATACACCGACGTTTGGGATAAATTAACCAACCGCATGGGGTATTGGGTAGACCTTAGCGACCCATATATTACTTACGAGAACAACTATATTGAAAGCCTTTGGAACTTGCTCAAGAAATTGTATGAAAAGGGATATTTGTATAAAGGTTATACCATTCAACCATACTCTCCTGCCGCAGGCACTGGCCTAAGCAGTCACGAGCTTAACCAACCAGGAACCTATAAGGACGTAAAAGACAATACCGTTGTTGCGCAGTTTGAAATTGAAAATGCCAAAGATATTGATGCTTCATTGGATCAAGCCTTTTTCCTGGCTTGGACAACCACTCCTTGGACCCTGCCTTCAAATACAGCCTTAGCAGTTGGTGAAAAAATTACCTATGTATTGGTTCAGACCTTTAACGCCTATACCCACTTACCTGTAAATGTGGTGTTAGCTAAAGATCTACTAGGAAAGTATTTTCCAGCTGCCAATGAAGGATTAGACATGGCCGCTTATAAGGCGGGCGATAAACAAATCCCTTTTAAAGTAATCAAAGAAATATTGGGAAAAGATTTGGCCGGCATAAGGTACAAGCAATTGCTACCGTATGTTCAACCAGATAATGGCGATGCCTTTAAAGTGATTATTGGCGATTTTGTTACCACTTCAGACGGTACAGGGATTGTACATATAGCCCCTAGTTTTGGTGCCGACGACTTTAGGGTTGGAAAACAAAATGGAATGGGATCACTTACCTTGGTTGACAAACGTGGTAAATTTTTGGAAAGCGTTTTAGATCCAATTTTCCCACTTAATGGCAGATTTGTGAAAGAAGCCTATTTAAGTGATGAGGAAAAAGCCATTGAGTTAAGCATCCAAAAAGAACGCCTTTCTAGTATTATTCCTAAACTTGAAAAATATTTAAGTGTAGATGAGCTTATTTCTCTAAAACTAAAAATAGAGAACAAGGCCTTTAAAATCGAGAAATACGAACATACTTATCCTCATTGTTGGAGAACAGATAAACCTATTTTATACTACCCACTTGAAAGCTGGTTCATTAAAACCACTGCTGTTAAAGACAGATTAGTTGAACTCAACAAAACCATCAATTGGAAGCCAGAACATACAGGAACTGGAAGGTTTGGCAATTGGTTAGAAAACTTGGTTGATTGGAACCTAAGCAGATCACGCTATTGGGGCACGCCATTACCTATTTGGCGAACCGAAGATGGCAGTGAAGAAGTTTGTATTGGCTCAATGGAAGAGTTACAAACCCGCATTAAAGAAGCAGTTGCCGCTGGCTTTATGGAAAGCACATTTGAGGTAAAAGACTTGCATAAACCCTATGTAGACCAGGTAATTTTGGTATCAAGCAAGGGCGAAAAAATGAGGCGTGAAGCTGATTTGATTGATGTTTGGTTCGATTCTGGTGCAATGCCTTATGCCCAATGGCATTGGCCTTTTGAAAATGAAGAAGTTTTCAGAAATAATTTCCCAGCAGATTTTATTGCTGAAGGGGTAGACCAAACCCGTGGTTGGTTCTTTACCCTGCATGCCTTATCTGTTTTGTTGTTTGATAGCATTAGCTACAAAAATGTTATTGCCAATGGGTTGGTTTTAGATAAACATGGCAATAAAATGAGTAAGCGTTTAGGAAACGTGGTTGATCCTTTTCAAACCATCGACCAATATGGCGCTGATGCAACACGCTGGTATTTATTGAACAACAGCGACCCTTGGGATAATCTCAAGTTTGACTTAGAAGGGGTGGCCGAATGTCAGCGCAAGTTTTTTGGAACCTTATACAACACATACGGCTTCTTTGCCCTTTACGCCAATATCGACGGATTTACTTATGGTGAGCCTGAAATACCTTTGGCACAAAGACCTGAAATTGATAGGTGGGTGCTTAGTTTGCTCAACACCCTGGTAATAAAGGTTCAAAAGCATATGGATGATTACGATCCAACTCCTGCTACCAGAGCTATACAAGACTTTGTGGGCGAGAATTTGAGTAATTGGTATGTTCGTTTATGTAGAAGAAGATTTTGGAAAGGTGAATACAGTACCGACAAGATTTCTGCTTACCAAACGCTTTATACTTGCCTCGAGACGGTATCAAGGTTAATGAGTCCGTTTGCGCCATTTTTCTCCGACCAGTTGTTCCGCGACCTAAACTCAGTGAGCAATAGGTTAACCGCTGCATCTGTACATTTAAGTGATTTCCCATTGGTTCAAACCGAGTGGATTAATGCCGAATTGGAAGAGCAAATGGAGTATGCCCAACGCATTAGTTCTTTGGTGCTATCTTTAAGAAAAAGAGAAAACATTAAGGTGAGACAGCCATTACAAAAAATTCTATTGCCTGTACTCGACCAACGAATGAAGGACGAAATTACACATGTGAAGGATTTAATATTGGCCGAAGTGAATGTAAAAGAATTGGAATTTATAGAGGCAATTGATAAAAGTATCAAGCCTAATTTCAAAACTTTGGGCAAAAAAGTTGGAGCCAAAATGAAACAGGTTGCCGACCAAATAGGCCAAATGACCCAGGAAAGTATCTCAAAATTAGAAATGGAAGGCGCCATTCGCATAGAAATTGAAGGCGAAATCATCGAAATTTTGATAAGCGATGTGGAAATTTTATCGAAGGAAATTCCAGGTTATAAGGTGGCCAATGAAGGCAAAATAACGGTAGCATTAGATGTGAACATTAGCGATTCTCTAAGGGAAGAAGGCATTGCCCGCGAGCTTATTAGCAAACTACAAGCCCTAAGAAAGGAGCTGAATTTGGATGTTACCGATAAAATAAGTGTAAAAATTGTGGACGATTCATATATAAAAAGTGCTATAAATCAATTCAAAACCTATATTTGCAGCGAAATTTTAGCGACTGAAATCAGGCTCGAAAACACCCTTGGTGATGGCACGGAGATTTTGGTCGACGAAAAATCATTAAAGGTTAAAATTGATAAAGTTTAATTAGACCATGGCGAAGAAAATTACCAAAAGCGCAGTGAAATCTGCTCCTAAAAAAGCAGTAAAAAAAACTGCACCTAAAAAAGCTGCCAAAGTAGCTCCTAAAAAGCCTATTGCTAAAAAAGCAGCACCAAAGAAAATTGTTAAAAAAGCTGTGGCAGCCAAGCCGGTGGCTAAGAAACCTGTAGCGAAAAAAGCAATAGCTAAAAAGCCTGTGGCTAAAAAGCCTGTGGCCAAGAAGCCTGTGGCTAAGAAGCCTGTGGCGAAAAAGCCTGTTACTAAGAAGCCTGTTGCTAAGAAGCCTGTTGCAAAAAAACCAGTAGCGAAAAAGCCTGTTGCGAAAAAGCCTGTTGCTAAGAAGCCTGTTGCGAAGAAACCAGTTGCGAAAAAGCCTGTAGCTAAGAAACCTGTAGCTAAGAAGCCAATTGCAAAAAAAACAGTTGCGAAAAAGCCTGTAGCGAAAAAGCCTGTAGCGAAGAAACCTGTAGCTAAGAAGCCAATTGCAAAAAAACCAGTTGCGAAAAAGCCTGTAGCGAAGAAAACAGTTGCAGTTAAAAAAGTAGTGGCTAAAAAAGCTACACCCGCAAAACCTGTAGCTAAAAAATCACCTGCTAAAAAGGTAGTATCAAAAAAAGTGGCAGTGGTTGCTAAACCTATTGCGAAAAAGCCAATAGCTGTTAAGCCAGTTGTTAAACCTGTTGTTAAGCCAGTTGCTAAACCTGTTGTAAAGGTTGTTGTAAAGCCAGTGGTTCAAAAGGCTCCTGTGGCAAAGAAGATTGTAGTTGTTGCTCCTAAAAAGCCTTCTACACCACCAAAACCTTTGAAACCAGTAGTGAGCAAAACTCCTGTTTTTGAAGAAAAGCCAGATGATTCAATGGCAGCAACTGCAGAAACCAAAAGATACAGCGATGCCGATTTAGCTGAATTTAAAGAGTTAATCAATAAAAAATTATCTGTTGCCAAAGAAGAGTTAAACAATCTTCTAGAGCAAATGCAAAACCCAGGAATTAATGGTGGTGCAGATACAGATAACTCATACAACAAATTAGATGATGGTGCTTCTACTTCTGAGAAGGAATACTTGAGCCAGTTAGCTGCCCGTCAACGTAAGTTTATAGAAAACCTAGAGAATGCCCTTATTCGCGTTGAGAACAAAACGTATGGTATTTGTAAGGTTACTGGTAAACTTATTTCAAAAGAACGTTTGCGTGCAGTGCCACATACTACTTTGAGTATGGAAGCTAAATTGCAACAATACAAATAAGCGAATAACCTATTTTTAAAAGCCTTCTTGATTATCAAGAGGGCTTTTTTATTCCTTTTATATCCAAACTAAAGGCCTTCAACCAAAAATGCTTGGTAAGCCTTCAGTATTTTATACTTTTGCTTCAAGATTTGAAATGTAGATGAACCTAAAAAATTATTCCATTCCTTTCACCCTTCTGTTTGTGGTTTTGGCCATAGATCAATATGTGAAATTTTATATCAAAAACCATTTTTACCTAGGCGAAGAAATTTCGGTGGCAGGTGAATGGTTCAAATTACATTTCACAGAAAATTATGGAATGGCTTTTGGATTAGAGTTTGGCGGAAAAACGGGCAAAATCTTCCTTACCGTTTTCCGTATCATTTTTGTGGGTGTGATTGGATATTATATCAAAACCCTTATCGACAAACAAACGAAATCGTGGTACATATATGGATGGATCCTTATTGTTGCAGGCGCTCTAGGAAATATCGTAGATAGTGTATTTTACGGCGTTTACTTCGGTTACGACAGTTGGTTTCATGGCAGAGTAGTAGATATGTTGTATTTCCCCATCATTCAAACTACCATACCAGAAAGCTGGCCTTTTTGGGCAGGTGAAGAATTCGAATTTTTCAGACCTGTTTTTAATATAGCCGATGCAGCAATTAGTATTGGCTTTGTTATCATTTTACTTTTGCAAAAATCGGTTACAGAAGCCGAAAACCAGCAACTACATGAAGCGCCTCCTGCAGAACAAGAGGCCCAAGAAGAGGCAAATTAATTAAGGTCCGGTTCGAACCAAATAAATTACTGGATCATGTCAAAACCACAGTAAGGGACCAAAGCTTTAGGAATGCGAATGCCATCTGCTGTTTGATTATTCTCTAGCATGGTTGCTAAAATGCGTGGTAAGGCCAAGGCTGAACCATTTAAAGTATGCACCAATTGGTTTTTTCCTTCTTTATTCTTGAACCTACACTTCAATCGGTTGGCCTGGAAATTTTCGAAATTAGAAGTAGAACTTACTTCTAACCATCTTCCTTGGGCCGCGCTGTATGTTTCAAAATCATAGGTTAAGGCAGAAGAGAAGCTCATATCACCTCCGCATAAATGCAAGATTCTGTAAGGCAATTCTAATTTCTCTAACAATCCTTTCACATGAATAACCATTTCATCTAAGATGGCATATGACTGGTCTGGGTGCGCAATTTGAACTATCTCAACTTTATCAAATTGATGCAATCGGTTCAAACCTCTTACATGTGCTCCCCAAGCTCCTGCTTCTCTTCTAAAGCATGGCGTATAGCCTACATTTTTTAGGGGTAAATCTTCTTCCTTTAAAATCACATCACGATAAATATTTGTAATAGGCACTTCGGCGGTAGGGATTAAATACAAATCGTCTACCGTTACATGATACATCTGCCCCTCTTTATCTGGCAATTGTCCGGTACCAAAACCACTATCTGCATTCACCATCAAAGGAGGCATTACTTCTTGGTATCCGGCTTTAATAGCTTCATCTAAAAAGAAATTAATCATGGCTCTTTGCAGGCGAGCGCCTTTGCCTTTATATACAGGAAAACCAGCGCCTGTAATTTTTGACCCCAATTCAAAATCAATAAGGTCGTATTTTTTAATCAAATCCCAATGTGGTACAGCACCATCATGCAGTGCAGGTATTTCGCCATGTTGAAACACTGTAATATTTTCCTCAGGTGTTTGTCCTACCGGAACTGAATCATGCGGCATATTAGGTAGGGTAACCAATATATCATAAAGCTCTTGCTCTAATTGTTTTGAGCGTTCTTCTAGTCCTTTACCACTTTCTTTTAATAAGGCCGTTTGGGCTTTCAATTGCTCGGCCCCTTCCCTATCTCCAGATTTCATTAACTCTCCAATCTTTTTAGCCAAACCATTTGCCTCAGATTGGTTTTTCTCCATTTCAGATTTAGCCTTTCTACCCTCTTCATCCAATTTCAATACAGCATCAACAGCATCTGCGTGTTTAGGGTGTTTTTTAGCAAGTCTATCTTTGGCCTCTTGGGTGTTATCTCTTAAATATTGCAGCGTTAACATGTCTTTTCTTTTGCGCAAATATCCACTATTATTCTCAAAAATATAATACTAACACCTACTAATTCAAAAGCACCAAAACAAAAAAGGCTATCTGATTAGGATAGCCTTTTTTTATCATGATAAAATGGTACAATACTGGTTAGTCGATTATCACAACTTTATCCATTTTATCGCCTTGTCTGATAGCATCAATCACTTCTAAGCCTTCGTATACCTTACCAAAGCAGGTATGGTTTCTATCTAAATGGGCGGTATTGTCTCTGCTATGGCAAACAAAAAACTGTGAGCCACCTGTGTTTCTTCCAGCATGTGCCATTGAAAGTACACCTCTATCGTGGAATTGGTTATTACCTGTTAACTCACAATTGATTTTGTAACCGGGTCCACCCGCACCTGTACCGGTAGGGTCGCCACCTTGAATCACAAAATTAGGAATAACACGGTGAAAGGTAACGCCATCATAAAAACCGCTTTTGGCAAGTTTAATAAAATTGGCAACTGTGTTGGGAGCATCTTGGTCATAAAATTCAATTTTCATGACACCTTTAGCGGTGTGGATTTCTGCTTTACTCATGGTTTAAGAAGGGTTAATAGGGTTATAAAAATAGTAGCCAAGGTTTAATTAGTTAAAAAAAATGCCGGTAGGCTTTCGCTAACCGGCATTCTAATGATTAAGAACAAAATTAGGTACCGCTTAAGGCCGCTGCACCACCAACAATCTCAGAGATTTCGGTTGTAATGGCAGCTTGACGTGCACGGTTGTATTCCAACTTCAAGGCTTTGATTAATTCACCCGCATTGTCAGTTGCCTTATCCATGGCCACCATACGGGCACCATGTTCAGAGGCAAATGAATCTAACAAGCTTTTGTAAATTTGGGTTTTCAAAATCCTTGGGATGAGTTCCTCTAGGATAACCTCTTTTGAAGGTTCAAAAATATAATCGTTTTTAGAAGCTTGCACTCCAATTGCGCTTACAATTGGAAGGAATGGCTCATTCACCAAAATTTGAGTAGCGGCATTTTTAAATTGGTTGTAAACAACCTCTACCTTATCAAATTTACCTGCTTTAAATTGGTTCAAAACGTATTCTCCAATAGCGAAGCCATTATCGGCATTTAACTGTTGAAAAGTATCTTTAAAATCATTGATAAGACCCACATTGGTTTTTGCAAAAAACTCTGCAGCTTTTTTACCAACAGGCAATATGGTTACGTTTTTTCCAGCATAATCTTCTTTCACCAATTTATTGGCAAGTTTAATTACATTGGCATTAAAGGAACCACACAACCCTCTATCTGAAGTAATCACTACCAAAAGCACGTTAGAAACTGGGCGTTGGTTGAAATACACTTTCAGAGAATCTACATCAATAGAATCTGCTAGGTTAGCCAGGATACCATTCAATTTCTGAGCATAAGGTCTCATTTGAACGATAGCATTCTGTGCACGTCTCAACTTAGTAGCACTCACCAATTTCATTGCTTTGGTGATTTGCTGGGTTGAGTTAACCGAAGCGATACGAATACGAACTTCTTTTAAATTAGCCATTTTTTAATTTACCTATCCGGATTAATTAAGCGCTGTATTTTGCACTAAGGTCTTTACAAACTGCTTCCAACACACTGGTTACATCATCTCCAATGCCACCTTTTTTGATTGCATTTAAAGTGTCCTTGTGTTTGTTTTCCATATAATTCAAGAATTCAGATTCGAAGTCACGCACTTTGTTCACAGGTACGTTAGACAATAAACCTTTAGTTCCTAAATAAATGATAGCTGTTTGCTGTTCTACACGAAGTGGAGCAAATTGTCCTTGTTTCAAGATTTCCACGTTACGAGCACCTTTTGCTAAAACCGATTTGGTAGCAGCGTCAAGGTCTGAACCGAATTTCGAGAAAGCTTCCAATTCACGGTATTGTGCTTGATCTAATTTTAAGGTACCTGCTACCTTTTTCATAGATTTGATTTGCGCATTACCACCCACACGTGATACAGAGATACCTACGTTAATTGCAGGACGAATACCACTGTTAAACAAGTTAGCCTCTAAGAATATCTGACCATCTGTAATAGAAATTACATTGGTTGGAATATAAGCAGAAACGTCACCAGCTTGAGTTTCAATAATTGGAAGTGCTGTTAAAGAACCACCACCTTTAACCAAATGTTTGATAGAAGGAGGAAGGTCGTTCATTTGTTGAGCAATGGCATCTGTACCATTTACTTTAGCAGCTCTTTCAAGCAAGCGGCTATGCAAATAGAATACATCTCCAGGATATGCTTCACGTCCTGGAGGGCGACGCAACAACAAAGATACTTCACGGTAAGCTACAGCTTGTTTTGACAAATCATCATAAACAACCAAAGCCGGACGGCCTGTATCGCGGATGAATTCGCCAATTGCAGCACCAGCCATCGGAGCAAAGAATTGCATTGGAGCTGGATCTGATGAAGTAGCTGAAACGATTACGGTATAAGGCATTGCACCACGCTCTTCTAAGGTTTTTAACACCTGAGCAACAGTAGAAGCTTTTTGTCCGCACGCTACGTAAATACAATATACAGGCTGACCTGCATCATAAAATTCTTTTTGATTGATGATGGTATCAATACAAACTGCTGTTTTACCAGTTTGACGGTCACCAATTACCAACTCACGTTGTCCACGTCCAATTGGAATCATGGCATCGATCGCTTTGATACCTGTTTGCATAGGCTCTTTTACCGGTTCGCGGTAAATTACACCTGGAGCTTTACGCTCTAATGGCATCTCATACAAATCTCCTGTAAGTGGACCTTTTCCGTCGATTGGTTGTCCTAAGGTATTGATTACACGACCGAACATTCCTTCTCCTACTTTAATAGAAGCAATACGTCCGGTACGCTTAACAGTGTCACCTTCTACAATTTGTTCAGATGAACCTAGGAGTACCGCACCTACGTTGTCCTCTTCGAGGTTTAACACGATACCTTGTACACCATTTGAAAATTCAATCAGCTCGCCCGACTGAACTTTGGTTAATCCGTAGATACGAGCGATACCATCACCCACTTGGAGCACGGTACCCACTTCTTCAAGTTCGGTCTCAGACTTAAAATTGCTTAATTGCTCTCTTATGATGGCTGATACCTCATCTGGTCTTATTTCTACCATAATGAAATGTTATTTTGAAATGTAAGTATTTAATAAATCTTGTTTTGCTTTCCTAAGCTTTCCAGAAATGCTGGCATCATACAATTTATCTTCCATTTGGATAACCAAACCTCCGATAATGTCTGCGTCCACTGCAGTTTCTAGAATTACTTTTTTACCAGTTTGTTGTTCAATAAAAGTCCTAACTTCGGCAATCACCGCGTCGCTAACAGCAACAGCAGTTTTCACTTTCGCAGTAGTAATTTTATTGATTTCGTTATATTGACCAATGAAAGCAATGGCAATATCTGGTAAGTAATATTCACGTTTTTTGCGAATAACGATGTCTATAAAAGACATAGTCATTTTGTCAAAAGAAGCGGCAAATACTTTTTGAATCACGGCAAATTTCTTATCGCCTTGTACAATCGGACTTTTAAGCATTTTACCCAAAGATGGATTAGCTTTTAAAGCCGAACTGAACGCCAAAATATCGGCATTGATCACCTCGAGCTTGTTTTGCTCAATAGCTAGGTCGATCAGTGATTTGGCATACCTGCCGGATACTCTTTGTTCAGACATGTTATTTTAAGGTAATAGATTTTAAATTCTCGTTTACAAATGATTCTTGCTGTGCGCGGTCTTCCATTTTCTTGCGAAGCACTTTCTCTGCTAAGTCAACAGAAAGAACAGCAACTTGAGCTTTTAACTCGTTCATTGCATTGATCTTGGCTGACTCAATCGATTCATTTGCTTTAGCAATGATTTTACGACCCTCTTCATCTGCAGATTTTTTAGCCTGAGCGATGATATTTTCTTTCATATCATTGGCTTCTTTCAGCATAAGGTCGCGCTCAGCACGTGCTTGATTGAGGAGTTTTTCGTTATCTGCCTTCAATGCACTCATCTGCTTACGAGCTTCCTCGGCAGAATTCAACGCATTGTTGATAGAATCTTCTCTCTCCCTGATCGAATTGAGGATAGGTTTCCAAGCAAATTTAGACAAGATGAACAATACGATTGAAAACGTAATGGTCATCCAGAAAATAAGCCCTAAACCAGGTTTTACTAATTCCATGCTGTGATGTTTTTTAAAAATTAATTGGTAATGGTAACAAATAAATCAGAACACGAAGCATATTTACTCCGTGTTCTGTTTTGTATACCGATTACAGCAATACGATCAAAAGACAAACCACGATACCGAAGAACGCAGCACCCTCGATAAGAGCAGCAGCAACGATCATGTTCGCGCGGATATCTCCAGATACCTCAGGCTGACGAGCAATAGATTCCAAAGCACTTCCACCGATACGGCCAATACCCATACCTGCTCCGATTGCAGCTAAACCAGCACCGATACCGGCACCCATTTTAGCAAATCCTGGATCTGTTACTGCTTGTAAGATGATGTTTAATAGTGTCATAATTGTGATGTTTAATTGATTTATATTTATTGATTAATGATGTTCTTCGTGGTGATGTTCTTCTACTGCTGAACCAAAATACAAGGCTGACAGCAACGTGAACACATATGCCTGTAAAAAGGCAACTAACAATTCAAGGAAATTCATAAAGGTGGTAAACGCAACTGATAATACAGACACGCCCAAACCTAACGTTTGGTTCATTGCACCGAAAATGAATATAAGTGAGAAAAATCCTAAGATAATAATGTGACCTGCGGTAATATTCGCAAACAAACGAATCATCAATACAATAGGCTTGTTCAACATTCCAATGATTTCAATAGGAATCAACAAAATCCACAATGCTTTAGGAACCCCTGGTGGCATGAAAATATGTCCCCAGTAACTTTTGTTGCCATTAAAAGAAGTAATCACAAAAGTGAAAATAGCTAATACCAATGTTACTGCTATATTTCCTGTTACGTTAGCTCCTCCCGGAAAAAATGGGATCAAACCGAACAAGTTATTGATAAAAATGAAAAAGAAGATAGTTAATAAATAAGGAAGGAATTTAGCGTATTTAGGTCCAATACTTGGTTTAGCTACCTCATCACGAATAAAAATGATCAATGTTTCAATCAAATTGGCCATTCCTTTTGGGGCCTTTCCTTTGTTGCGGGTATAGTGACCAGCAACTGAAAGCATAATCCAGCACAAGAAAATAACAGAAATAAGCATACTTGCTACATTCTTGGTAATTGATAAATCCAAAAATGAAGCATGTTCATTGATTGAACCATCTGCATTTACCGCTACAATTTTACCTTCTTCTAATTTGTATCCTTCATAAGTAGCATGCCCATGTTCAAAACGAGATGATGAAAATATTTTTAATCCATGGTCATCGCTAATAATTACAGGCAAAGGAATAGAAATGTGAGAATGTCCCACTGTTGCAATATGCCAATCATGCGCATCTGCAATGTGTTCCATGATTAATTTACCGGCATCCACTTTGCCTTCTTCATGCACTTCTGCTCCATGGGCGTTCGCATCATGTGCCTCAGCCCCATGAGCTTCTTCTGAATGGGTGGTGGTTGTTAGGGAATCTGCGGTAGCTTCATGACTCTCATGCTGACCAAAAACTGCAACACTGCTGTAAGCAATATAGCAAAGAATCAAAAAAACCGGAATTAAGTATCTGAAAATCTTTTTGTTATTTGGCTGCATGAACGTTGTTATTTCTTTAAATCGGGGCGCAAGTTAACCACAAGGAAATAAATTTCAAAAGCTGTGTAAAAGAAATACATGAAAAGATACACAACCGCGAAGGATAGCTGGCGCTCTGGTGAAAAAATTAAATAGATAAATAAGGGGAATATGGAGAAAACAAACCGGATTCCAATAGCACTGTATGTTCTGGTAATGAAGGTTTTATTATCTTTAGGCAAGCCAGATTGGGTTATTTTATAGGTAACCAACGTGAGTAAGAAAAAATAAATTAATGCCAGCCAAGCTAGGTTACTTAATAAAATGCTTGTTACAAATTGTTGAAAACAAAATAACAGCAACCCCTGTAGGGCAGTTAAGGTGAGTAAGCTTGGGATAAAGTTTGTTTTCTTCATTACTAAGGCAAAAGAAGCTGTTAATCAAATACATAAATAGTGTATTTTTCTTAAATCCTCCTTTTTAGTCGGCGCAAAAGTAGGTAATTCCTCTGATGAAGTTCAGATTAAATTGATTATTTTTTAAGAAAATCTTTGATACCTAGATAAAGTGCGGCAAACACAGAGAAAATAACACCCAAGAGCGTTAAAATTGGAAAAGAATTTTGGTAATGTATGTCGGCGTATTTGCCACCTAAACTCCCCAAGAGGATAACCACAATCATTTGTGTGGCCAATCCCAAATACTTTAAAACTTGGTTATACTGCGGCTTTTTCTGCGATGGTTCCAACGGTTACTGGTGCTTTGGTTTCGATTGGTTTCCCAAACTTACCATTTTTGTAATCCCCCATACTTCCGGCAATCCCGGTGCTCATAGTACTTTTACCATTAAATTCGGCCCCAGCTTCAATGACCAACTTGCTGCAAGAAATGTCTCCTTTAATTTTTGCCGAAGCCTTAATAGTCAGTAAATCATTCACATGGATGTTTCCGCTAACGTTCCCAGATACGTCACAATTTACTGCTTTTATATTGCCCTCAACATTTGCTGAAGTGCCCAAAACCAATTTAGCTTTCACTTCTATATTGCCGGTAAGAGAGCCATCCACTCTTAAATCTCCTTCAGATACCAAATCTCCGGTGATACGCGTACCTGCATTCAATATATTAATCTCTTGAGGATTAAATGATGTACTTTTTGACTGGTTAAAAATGGCCATGACCTTCCAATTATAAATCTACAATTCTAAAAATAGGCTTTCGCCTTGTGCTTAATTTCAGGTTTTCTTCAACTAAAATTCACAAATCAAACAACACACCTGAAACAACAAATATAGAATATTTTTTCTAAAAACGTTTTGTTTGGGAGGAATTATGCGCTAAGAAAGAGGAAAAATTAAGCGCTACAGGTTTGCCTTTAGGCATTAAATAACTGGTTGGCTTGGGCTTCTGGTCGGTTGAATCGTTTAAACCTTCCCCACCTCCTAAAATATTAACTATATTCTTGTAATAGAGCTCTTTGGCTACCAATACCTGCTCCAGAGAGTCTGTTTTGTACAATAACTGCTGCAAATTTCGTTTGGTTTTAGAATCTGTGTAACCTGGCACGTATTCCCTGAGCGACGTATAAAAAATAAGTGTAATGACCAAAAATGTGAGTAAAACAACTGCTGAACTGAACCCAACAAATACATTCATAGGTGTAAGTTTGAAATTCAATTTTTCCTCAAACGACTCATCGTTGATAATTACCAGCCTGTATTTATAACGGAGCTTTTGAATTAATTTTTTCCTTGGCTGATCCATTACAATAGATATATTAAAAAAGTTTTGGTTAAAATTGTGCGATTAATATTTCAAAGATAGGCAAAAACAAGGTCTCCATTGTACAGAAACAGGAACATAATTATTTTCATCCTCACCGGTTTAATCTGGACATGGGGTTGCAATCCCACGAAGGATAAATGGCTTAATAGAAAATTCCATACCCTTACCGGGCATTTTAACGTGTACTTCAACGGGCAACAAAAACTTCTAGATGCAGTAACGCAATTACAGAACTCACATATAAATAACTTTAGTAAAATATTAGATGTGTTTCCATTGGGTACGCCAGAATCTGCCAAGGCAGCGGGAAATGTATTAGATGAAGCCATCAAAAAGTTCTCAAAAACCATACAAATGCATACCATAGGCTCGTTTACGGATGATGCATATTATGGAATTGGGGAATGTAGATTTTATAAACAAGACTACTTCGCCTCGATTGAAACCTTTCAGTTTATGTTGGGTAAATACAAAGATGGAGCCTATTCCAATGCCAGTACTTGTTATATAGCCAGGAACTATGTTGGCTTAAATAAATTAGGTGAAGCCGAAGCCTTGATGGGATTATTGTTAGCTAAAAAGAATTTCCGAAAAGAAGATATCGCTCTTATTTATGCTACTGCTGCAGATATTAATATCAAGCAAGATAAATATACTACCGCTATTGATAACCTTAAAATGGCTCTGAAAGGAAAACTCACCAAAGACCAAAAAATTAGGTACAATTATATCCTTGGTCAACTGTGTTTGCAGGCAAACAAAAAACCAGAAGCAAGTTACTTTTTCAATAAAGTAATTTCCTATATACCTCCTTACGACTTTGCCTTTAATGCGAATATTGCTCTCACAGGAATTTATGACCTCAAAGACCCAAAATCTGTAGAGCGCGTGCGCAAGAATCTCAAGCGCATGGCGGCTGATGAGAAAAACATCGATTATCTCGACCAAATATATTATGAATTAGGCAGGATAGATCTTGCTATAAAAAACCAACCTGAAGCCATCAAAGACTTCAGAAAGTCTGTTGCTAACAGCACAAAAAATCAAAACCAAAAAGCTTTGAGTCATTATGAATTGGCGAAGTTATTTTTTGATAGAAAAGAATATAAAAATGCTCAAGCTTACTATGATAGTACTGTTCAGTTTTTAGATAAAAAACATAAAAATTTTGAGTCTATCAAAGAAACCAAAACCGTATTGTCTGAGTTGATTTTAAATATCAATGTTTATGAAACAGAAGACTCCCTTCAACGTCTTTCATTACTAAGCAAAGACGAATTAGAACGTAAAGTAAATGGTTGGATAAGCGAACAAAAAAGGCTAGAAGAAATTGCTGCAAAAGAAGCAAAGAAAAAGGCAAAAATGCAGGCAAGCTTGGCCAATAACCAAAACCTAATTGCCGCTCCTGCCATCAATATTCCGGGGGGAACAGACAATAGCTGGTACTTTTACAATCCTACACTTGTGAATGCAGGTGCTGCAGAATTTTTCTCTAATAAGAAATGGGGCCAAAGGCAAAATGAAGACTATTGGAGATTGGCTGCGAAAGAAAAAGTAAAATCAGATGCAACTTCTGGTACCGACACTACTTCCACTGATAAACCAAAGGACAAAATAAAAACAGAGGAACAAGAAATTCCAGATACTAAATTGGATGTTTCAACAGGGAATGCTGATAAGGACAAGTGGATTAAAAATGTCCCATTCAGCAAGGAACAAAAATTGCGTTCGAACCAAAAAATGCTTGAATCATTGCACAACTTAGGGGTAATGTATTACGACCGATTGAAAAACGCCAATGAAAGCAAAAAGTATTTTGAAATTCTGCAAGGAAAATATCCAAACAGTGAATATGAACCAGAGTCATTTTACTATTTATACAAATCAAATACAGATTTAAAAAACACCAAAGTTGCAGATAACAATAAGTTCAACCTTATTCAAAAATATCCTGACCACTATCTCAGTTTATTGGTGCAAAATAAACCCATCTCCTCCAGCGAAACCACAGGTAACAAGCAATTATTAATTGCCTATGAAAAAATGTATCAGGCATACACTGATGGCAACTACAAAGAGGCCATGGCCATGAAACCAGAAATTGATAAACAATTTCCGGGTAATACGATGAAGCCAAAAATTGACTTATTAAATTCCCTATGCATAGGTAGGTTAGGCGACAAAGATGCTTTTAAAAAATCACTCAAAGAATTAAGTGAAACATACAAAGGATTAGACGTTGGTAAAACAGCCGAAGATTATTTAGAAGTGCTGAACCGACAAGAAAAAAAGGTGGCATTTATGGGCAATGATAGCTCGCAAAATTTGGCAGAATTTGATTTAGAAACAGAAACACCCTATTACTACGTACTAGCCATAAAAAACACCAAACTTGATTTCGACATGTTTGTTTCCGAATACACAGCCTTCAATGAAGCATATGCCTCTGAAAATAATTTGAGGGTAAATGCTATCATGAGTAATGACGGGTTTCAATTAATAACTGTAAGAGAATTTCCGAACCAAAAGTCGGCATACGAGTACTTAAAAACAGTTCGTGCCACCGACTTTAAAACAAAAAAATTATCCTATACCGATACTACTCCTGAGTATATCATTTCCACGAAAAACTTCAGACAAGTATTGAAAGAAAAGAAAGTGGAAAAATTTGCCGATTTTTACAAAAAACAAGAAGAACTCCTCAAACCAAAAAAATGAGCCTAAAAGAATATTTTACAAAAAGTCCGTATTGGAAATTTATTAAATGGATTTGGGTAATGGCCTTTGGTGGATTGACCCTTTTGGCATTTTTGGTTGCTGCCGTAGCAATGGGTTGGTTCGGACAATTACCACCTATTGAAGAACTTGAGAATCCTACAACCCAATTGGCCAGTGAAATATATGCAGAAGACAATACGCTTTTAGGTAAGTACTACCTTCAAAACAGAAGTAATGCCAGTTATGAGGAGTTAAGTCCAAACTTAATTAATGCCCTTATTGCCACAGAAGATATTCGATTTTATGAGCACAGCGGAATTGATAATAGCAGGCTTTTTACCATTGTTATTTATAACCTATTGGGCAAACACCAAGGAGGGAGTACCATTTCACAGCAGCTTGCTAAAAATTTATATCCACGTAAACGTTTCAATAACGTGGTTCAAAAAACCAAAACCAAATTGCAAGAATGGATAACTGCGGTGCTTATTGAACAGCGTTATACCAAAGATGAAATTATGACCATGTACTTTAACACCGTAGAGTTTGGAAGTAATTCATTTGGTATTAGAAGTGCTGCAAAAACATTTTTTGGAAAATCTCCGCGCGATCTCAATGTGAAAGAAGCGGCCGTGCTTGTGGGAATGCTAAAAGCACCAACCAGATATTCTCCAATCAGTAAACCTGCCAATGCTCTAAACAGACGTAATACTGTATTAAAACAAATGGAAAAAGCCGGTTATATCACCAGCGATTCTTTTGATATTTTAAAGTCTGAACCCATTGTTCTCAACTTCCAAGAGGAAAGTCACAACGAAGGATTAGCAACCTATTTCAGAGAAACCTTGCGTATGGAACTCCTTAACTGGTGCGAGGAAAATGGATACAATCTTTATAAGGATGGATTAAAAATTTATACCACCATCAATCCTACCATGCAGCAAATGGCAGAACAAACAGTTGAGGAACAATTAAAAGACCAACAGAAAAAATTCTTTGCCCATTGGAAAGGAAGAGAACCTTGGGGAGCCTTTAAAGAAGTGCTGGTTTCTGGAATGAAAAGAAGTGATAGGTACCGAATTGCCAAAGAACTAGGCAAAAAAGAAAGTGAAATACAAAAGGAATTTAATACGCCAGTAAAAATGCGTGTATTCAGTTATACCCGTGGAGAGATTGATACCACAATGACTCCAATGGATAGCATCAAATACTACAAGTATTTTATGCAATGTGGCTTCATGAGTATGGATCCTCAAACAGGAAAAATAAAGGCTTGGGTTGGCGGACATAATTATAAATATTTTAAATACGACCATGTGAACATTACGGCTAAAAGGCAAGTTGGTTCAACCTTTAAACCTTTTGTTTATACGGTGGCAGTTGATAATGGCTTTTCTCCTTGTACCATTATTCCAAATAAACCGGTGAGCTTTGAGGGTTACCCAGATTACAATCCAGATAATGCAGACGATAAATTCAGTACACCTGAAATGACCATGTACAGAGGTTTACAATTCTCAATGAACTTGGTTTGCTTGAATGTACTCAAATTATTGGGTGAAGGTGGTATGAAGAATGTAATTGAATTGGCACATAAAATGGGTGTTACCAGCAAAATTGAGCCCTATCCTTCTTCTGCACTAGGTACTGCAGATATTTCTGTTTACGAGATGGTAGGTGCCTTCTCTACATTTGCAAATAAAGGCGTTTGGATAAAACCTACCTACCTCACACGCATCTTAGATAAAAATGGAAATGTAATATTTGAAAACCTTCCTGTAACCCAAGAAGCGCTGAGTGAACAAACAGCCTATGTGATGTGTAAGATGCTTGAAAAAACTACAACAAATGGTACAGCTGCCAAAGTAAAGTATTTGTATAAAATTCCTGGAGCGGTTGGAGGTAAAACAGGTACAACCCAAAATTACAGTGATGGATGGTTCATTGGTATCACCCCTACCCTTGTTTCTGGCTGTTGGGTTGGCTGGGAAGATCGTGCCATTCATTTTAGGTCGATGGATTTAGGTTCAGGCTCGGCAATGGCAATGCCTATTTGGGCCACTTATATGCAGAAAGTATGTGCAACACCCAATTTATTGCCCATCGTAAACGAATGGATTCCTCCACAAAGTCCGCTGAGCATTGAACTCGATTGCGAAAAATTCTCTGCTGGACAAACAGAAAAAGAGGACTTTGTTGAATAGGAGATTTAAGAAGATATTAAGTTTTCATTTACATTATTGTCATTTTTTGAGCTAACTTGCTGTGTCAAATTTTGGATCTACTCAAATCTAAATCACGGCATTATGAAAAAAATATACACTCTCCTAACCGTTCTATTTCTTTTAAGTTTTTCATCTAAAGCGCAAGTTGCCTGTGTGGCTTCGTTTACCGCTACGGTGAACAATGCTACCAAAACAGTTTCCTTTACAAATACCTCTACGGGCAGTCCATTTACTTCTTATTGGTCGTTTGGAAATGGAACAGGTTCAGATGCTATGAACCCAACCAAAACATTTAATTCTGCTGGTTTCTATTTAGTTTGTTTAACCATTATAAAAACAGATTCGAGTTGTACCAGCAGTTTTTGTGATACTATATACATAGCACCAACAAGTACCCCTTGCAATGCAATGCACAGTCGTGTGAAGGACCCCTTAATTCCTAAGAAATACACTTTCGAAGCCGTATTAAATGATACCAATTATCATTATCTGTACACATTTGGTGATGGCACATCTTCAAATAACCGCGTAAGCAGTCATGTTTTTGCAGCCTACACAAAATACAATGTATGTTTAAGAGTTACCAAAAAAGACTCAAGTTGTACATATCAAAAATGTGATACATTAAAAATTGAAGCTCCTGTTTGCAATGCCAGTTGGAGCAAAACACCAGATCCATCTAATGCAAAAAAAGCATATTTCATACCAGCGGTAAATGATACAAATTATAGATACTTATGGACATTTGGCGATGGAACAAGTAGCGACGGTCGCAATACATTTCACACCTATGCATCAAGTGGTAAATACAAAGTTTGTTTAAAAATAACCAAGAAGGATTCTAGTTGTACCCAAACTAAATGTGACAGTATAATGGTGGGAGAAACTCCATGTAATGCCAACTTCAGTAAAATGATGAGCAACAGTGTACCTAGAACATTTTCTTTTGAAGCCTCTACCAACAACTCGAATTTAATATACAGATATACTTTTGGTGATGGTACTACAGGTGTGGGTAGGTTCCAAACGCATACCTATGCTACAAACGGAACTTATACTGTTTGCTTAACTGTTACCAATTTGGATTCTACCTGCAGTCAAACCACTTGTCAAACGATTGTAATTGGTGGTACTACTGCATGTAATGCTTCTTTTAATGTAATTAAATCAGATAGTATCGGTTCGAACCCACACTATGTTAGGTTTAGCAATACCTCAACAGGAACATATACTCGCTGTATTTATACCTTTGGAGATGGCACTAGCTCCGACAATTGCAGTCCTATTCATTACTTCAGCACATTGGGTTCTAAAACAGTTTGTTTAACTATTTATAAAATTTCTGGTTCAGACACATTATGTCGTAGTACTACTTGCAGAACCTTTACTACAGGCGCAACTGCTCCTACACCATGCGTGGCAGTATTTGAATATGCCAGAGTTGGACTAAGCGGAACTTATCGATTTGTGAACCGTTCATCTGGCTCAAATTTAATTTACAGATGGGAGTTTGATGGTGGAAATACCAAAACATCAACCAATGCAGAACACACCTTTTTAACTCCTGGATTACATACTGCCTGTTTGTATGTTACTAGCAGTGTAGACACCAATTGTTACAGCGTTTTTTGTGTAAGCATTCTTTTCCCTGGAGTTATCATGGGCAATCAAACCTGTGCAGCAGATTTTGAAAGTATAGCTGACCCAACCAATCCTGCCAATTTTACCTTTAATAGTTTCTCTGGAAACAATGTGAGTAGCACTTGGAATTTTGGTGATGGCAGCACTGCAACAGGGGCCAATACCTCACACGCTTATGGCGCATCTGGCAACTATTATGTTTGCTTGAACATACTCAATGAAACCGACTCTTGCTCTGCTATGCGTTGTGATTCGGTTCAGGTTAATTTAGCTAACGGTCTGAACCAATTTGAAGGAATGGAGGTAAAAATATATCCTGTACCCGTAACAGAATGGTTAACCATTGATTTAAACCTACAAGTTGCTGGATTAACCAATGTATACGTATATAATTTGAGTGGAAAGCTTTTGGTTCAAGGTAATATCCAAACCCACAAAGGCAATCAAAGTATGCAAATAGATTTAAGCGAACTGCCAAAAGGGTTGTACATTTTACAAATAGAAAAAGACGGAAAAGTGCTCAATAGAAAGATTGTTAAATAAGCAGCTGCGCCGCATTTTAAACAAATAAATAGTTACTGCTTTAAAAAAATGAAGCAAGGAGGAAGTGAAAAACGAAAAAAAACACAACTTTCTTGCTTCATTATTTTCCTTATATTGCCATTCATAAGCAATACTTATTTATGTCAAGTTTCTTTTATACCAAATCATTACAAGACCTACTCAAACACCATGATGGGTCGCAATTAAAAAGAACCCTCACGGCAGTTAACTTAGTTGCCTTGGGCGTTGGAGCTATTATTGGAGCGGGTTTATTTGTTAGAACCGCAGCAGCATCTGCAGAAGCAGCTGGAGCAGCTGTTACCATGAGTTTTGTTATTGCAGCCATTGGTTGTGCTTTTGCAGGAATTTGTTATGCAGAGTTTGCTGCCATGATTCCTATTGCTGGCAGTGCTTATGCTTATTCTTATGTTACCATGGGCGAACTTATGGCATGGATCATTGGTTGGGCATTAATTATGGAATATGCACTGGGTGCTGCAACCGTTTCAATTGCTTGGAGCGAATACCTCAATAATTTACTTGGCGGAAAAATACCTTATGAATGGTGCCACTCTCCATTCGAAAGTTTTAAAGTAGTAATTGGCCAAGCCAATATCGACCAAATTTTGCCTCTCAATAAAGAACTCCTTCACCATGTAAAAAATGGTCAATTGATTATCTCTGATGAAGTGTATAAAGCCATCCCAGAAAACCTACTTTCATTGGTTCAAGTAACACATGGATTTATCAATGCTCCTGCTTTGGTTATCTTATTTGCTTTAACATTGTTATTGATTAAAGGTACACAAGAATCGGCCATGGTAAATGCAGTTATTGTATTTGTAAAGGTGGCCATTGTTTTACTTTTTATCGCAATTGGCTGGCAGTATATCAACCCAGCTAACCACGAACCATTCATGATTCCGGCCGATACCATTGGTCATGAAGGATTCTTCAAACATGGCTGGGGTGGTGTTCTTGGAGGTGCAGCCATTGTATTCTTTGCCTTTATTGGTTTTGATGCTGTGAGCACTGCAGCTCAAGAGGCTAAAAATCCAGCGAGAGATATGCCTATTGGTATTTTAGGTTCCTTGGTTATTTGTACCATTTTATACATTCTATTCGGACATGTTTTAACGGGTGTGGCCAATTGGCAAGAGTTTAAAACAGCGGGTAAAGAGGCATCTGTTACATACGCTATTCAAAACTACATGAAAGGATATGAATGGCTTGGAACAAGTGTTACCGTTGCTATTTTGGCTGGTTTCTCTTCTGTAATTTTGGTTATGTTAATGGGTCAGAGTAGGGTATTTTATAGCATGAGTAAAGATGGCTTGTTACCAAAAGCATTTCAAGAATTACATCCTAAATTCAAAACCCCTTATAAAGCCAATTGGATTTTATTAGGATTCGTTGGAGCTTTCGCGGCCTTTGTTCCAGGGAGTGTAGCAGGTGATTTAACTAGCTTCGGAACTTTATTTGCCTTTGTATTGGTTTGTCTAGGAATCATAATCATGCGCAAAAAAGAACCAGATTTGGCTCGCCCATTCAAAACACCATTGGTTCCATTGGTTCCAATTTTAGGGATGATTGTTTGCGGAGCGATGATTGTAAGTTTGCCTGTGCCTACATTGGTAAGTGCACTTATTTGGCTATTATTTGGATTGGTTATATACTTTGGCTACTCAGCCGGTAACGCGCGTAAAATGCGTGAAAAGTTAACTAAATATTAATCAGGTTTTATTTTCCTTACCCATATTAGGTTACCACGTAGATAGGTTTGTTCTTCTACGTGGTTGCCTAAAGTATCATACTTCTGCCACGGTCCGTTCCATTGATAAGTTGAAGTATCTCCATGTTGTGTGAGGGAAGCTTCACCGGTGAGTTCTACTTTTCCGTTGGGATAATAAAAAGTAGTTTTTACATGAGCAGGATCTCTATAATTTTCTAAACGATACAAGCTCCCATCTGGATAAAAATATTTCATCTTCCCAACAGGCATCGAATTCTTATATCTAACTTTATAATACAACTGTTTCTTGCCTGGGTAGGTAACCCGCCACTTTCCTTGAAGCTTATCATTCTTATCGCGATAATTGACACTAAAGGGTGGATGGGTGCAAGCCACCAAACCAAAAAAGAGCACAAAAAATAAAGTTACCCTCATACCTAAATATTAAGGTTGTAACAGAAATAACAGAGGAATTGCTGCTCTTTTTCGCCAGGCAACCTCATTATGCGGATCACCTTTAAATACCAAGGTCATAAAGTCCTTTGGCGTTTCATATCCACTCTCTCTACACAATTCATCCATGTATAATTGGTGCTGTTCATACCAGGCATCTAGGGTTTCGGTTCCTCTATCAAAATATAATTTATGCTGTTTGGGATTTGGCAACCTTGTGGCAAAATAATCGGCATAGGCTTTAGCTACCACCCTATTATTCTCCTTTAAACTCAAAGGCCAATGCGTAGATAAACACCCAACACCTTTCAGTTGGTCAGAGTATTTGCACAAAGCATATAACGAAATAAGTCCTCCCATGCTTGAACCCATCATAAAGGTATTTTTCATTTCGGGTTTGGTAGGAAAAACGGAATCTATCATTGGCTTCAAATCTTCAAAAACAAAAGCAAGATATTGGTTTGCCAAAGACGATCCGCCGCGCTCTTGCATGATCTTTTGTTTGGTTAAAGAATCTAATTTAAGAAAAGCATCTGTAGGATTGTATTCAATAAATCGCTTAGGAGAATTCCAGATACCTACCACTATAGTATTCTTTATCAATCCAAGTCTTAATAGGCTATCCATGGTTTCATCAATACCCCATTCCATTCCACCAAAAGAATTTCCTGGGAGAAATAAATTCTGTCCATCATGCATGTATAAAACCGAATACCTTGTTTTGCCCGATGAATCAAAATTTGCAGGCACCCATACATCAATATTCCTTGGTTCAAGAAACCTACATTTCACTTTCTCATAACGGTAGATTGTACCCTTTAAATAGGGACTTTTTACCACCACTTGTCCTATGGCAAAGTTTAAGGAGCCAAGAACAATAACGAGCAAAAAATAAATGCGATTCATGTGTGTGTAATTCAATACCTCAAAGTAAATACATTTAGGGCATATTAACTGAGAACTTCATGCAAAACGGCAGGAGATTTTAAATCTCCAAACATCATCAAATGCAATTGATAATACCTTATGAGCTTTTGCAACAAATCTCTTCTTACAGGGGCCGGTATGGGCAAATTCCCCGATTCTTCAAAATTCATTTGGCACAAATTGGCCAATGCTAAGGCAGTTTCTCCTTTGCAATAATCTGCGGTTCGTGGCGCATTGGATATGAAAATCCCTTCTTGCAATGAAAAATCAGCGCATGTTTCATTGTAATTTTCTTTAGGGAAAAAGCCCAAATATTTACTGAGATGCAGCAAAAAAGTATTCGGAAAGTTCACCATAGAACCTTCACTTAAATCGAGTAGCTGAATGGTATGAAATAAATAGGAAAACAAGCTATCATCTCTTTGGTCTTCCTCACGCAAACATTTACTTAATACTTCACTCACAAACATGGCTAAGGTTTGCTTCTCCATTTGAAAATGTAAAGTATGAAGTACAGGCCAACTTTTAAGCTCCTTGATTCTCTGAAGACCCTTGTTTTGCTGATGATAAACCTCGAGCTCTAACAAAGATAAAGGCATAAGGTGACTTGGTTTAATAGAAGATTTCTTTCCTTTTACCCCAGATACCATGTAACTCTGCATGCCAAACTTATCTGTATAACATTTCAGAACCACACTGTTTTCTGAATAATTTACCACATGCAATACAATGCCTCTACATTTCTCTAACATAGCTATTATCTGCTGTTGTGTGCCAGCAAACCTTCTTTGGTAGCCAAATATGAGTATGCATGCATGTTGTCGGAATCATAAATAAAACTGCGTTTATAATCCTGAGTTTGTTCATCCCATTTCATGGCTACTACCAACTTTTTTTGGATCAATGTTTTTAATACATCGGCAATAATATTTGATGGAAAATTTAGCTCCTCCAACAATTTTTCAAACGGCTCAACAAAATATAAACAGTTGAGAATTTCGTATTCTACATCATCTAATTCAGCTATCATTTTAATTCTCTTTCTTTCCAAGTATAGGTTTGAACATTTGCCCAAACACCAATGATAATAACATACAAAATATGAAAAAGTTGCACCAATGGCACCAATAAAAGCAAATCACTTCGTTTAAAAAATCTTAGAATAACACCAAGCAACAAAGCTTCAGCAGCCATTTTAATGCCAATTTGTTGTAAAAATAGATTGGTAAAACTTGGTATAAAAAATGCCAAAATACCATTCATTAATAAACTCAAATTAAAGAAATAAGCCCCAACCAAAATGGCGGTAATATACCTGTTTTCATATTTGGTACTCTTAGAAACCCAACGCCTACGTTGCTGTGTTAACTGCTCAACAGAGGCATTTGGAGAGGTATAAACTATTGCGTCAGCATTTTTCAGAAAGTGTACCTGTTGCGGATATCGTTTAAATATTTTGTGCAACAAAAATTCGTCATCGCCACTAGCCAAGTGTTTGTTGTCTGCATAACCTCCCACTTCTATAAATGCTTGTTTGGTAAAGACCAAATTTGCCGCACTACACATATTGGGATTCTTTAACTGAATAGCAGCACCACCAATCCCTACTAAGCCCGCAAACTCCAATGATTGAAACCTTTCGAATAAGGTATTTGCCGTAAAAAATACTGGGGCATATATCATTTGTGCTTGTTTCTCTTTTCTAAATTGAGCCAAGGTATTCAGCCAATATTTCCCTCTAGTACAATCTGCATCTGTTAATGCTATGTTTGAAAAACTGGCCCTATCAACACCCAAGGCAATACCTTCCTTTTTACCAGAAAATCCTTCGCTGGCAGCGTCCAACAAAATAATTTTATGCTCTTTATATAAGGCTATACATTTCCTCACTACAGTTTCAGTGCCATCAGTTGAATGGTCATTGATAATTATAATTTCAAATGCTCCTAAAGCAAAATCTTGAGAAACCAAAGAGTCAATACAAGCCTTAATTTGTGCTTCTTCATTCCTCGCAGGCACAAGTATGGTAAAGCTTTCGGTCTGAACCAATTCTTTCCTTTGTCTTGTTTTAAAATGAGGAATAAGCATCCAACCTACAAAATAGATGAGAATTAATGCCGCATATCCAAATGCCAATAATAAACAAATTAGGATATACGCACTCATGACCTCACTTGATAGATAAAGTACATTCCAATAAGAGCAGGCAACAACATGTTTACCATCCATAAACTATAAGCAGCCAATAAAATGCCTTCTTGGTTGCTACTAAATAATTGAAAAAATGCCAAGGCACTTGCGCCTCTTAACCCTATTTCTAACAACAAAAAACTTGGCACTACAGATTGCACACAGAAAGTTCCAATAATGCAAGCAATAGCGGGTAAAACGTCAATCTCAACCTCATAAAAATGTAGGAGCAAATAATATTGAAACAAAAAAACCAAGTATCGTAAAAACGACCATCCCAAAATTTGAAGAAGCTCTTTGCTGTTAAATGTGCTAAATACATCTGCATAAGCAGCCAACCCCTTTAACCACTTTACCTCTTTAACATATTGGTAAGTTTGATTCATCTTTAAGTAAACAAAAATCAATCCTATTAAAAAGACAATGGCAACCGGTATCCAGTACCAAATTCCTGCATAATGAATGCTGAAGTACGACAAGGATATTACACCAAAAAACAAGGTGATAATCACTTGAGCGGTATGACCAATAACAGTAATTAACGAGCCTTTTAATTTGTTTAATACTTCTAAATGAATAACCCTACCCACAAAGTCGCCAATTTGATTAGGTGTAATAATACTCAATGTAACGCCAGATAGAACAGCCTTGGTAGCTGTTAAAAAAGGCATTGGTTCAAACCGATTGATTAATTTATGCCATTTGATAGATTCTATTCCCCAATTAACAAATAACAAAACAAAGGCTAAAACCAAAATCAAATAAGATCCATGATGATGCAACAAATCATATTGTTCAAACCTTTGGTGAATTTTATAAGTGAACAATAATTTATAAAAAATAAATATCGTTAAAACCACCACCAACAATGGTTTAGCGATTCTTATGGCTTTTTGATATGTTGGTGTTTGAAACAATTGCAGCGTTTAACTATGTTTGACAAAATAACGCATACCAAACACCTAAACCAAATCAGATTTACATGTCGGCTGCAGCAATCAAAGAAAGAATCATCCTTGGCATCGACCCTGGAACTACTGTGATGGGGTATGGAATCATTCAAACCACAGGTAAAAAGGCTGTTGTATTAACCCTGGGTGTGCTAAAATTAGATAAATACGAAGACTACGCCCTCAAATTAAAAAAGATATTCGAACGCACCGTGGGTCTTATAGATGAGTTTCATCCAGATGAATTGGCCATTGAAGCGCCTTTTTTTGGCAAGAATGTACAAAGTATGCTCAAACTAGGAAGAGCGCAAGGAGTGGCTATTGCAGCCGCTATGAGCAGAGAATTAACCGTAGCAGAGTATGCGCCAAAAAAAATCAAATTGGCCATCACTGGAAATGGAAATGCGAGCAAAGAACAAGTAGCCAGTATGCTCCAGCAGCAACTTAAATTTGAGTTCGATTCTAAATACCTCGACGCAACGGATGGGTTGGCAGCAGCTTTTTGCCATTTCACCCAATATCAATTAGCCATACCTGCGGCTAAAACAGTTAAAAGCAAAATACCTGCAAAGAAAAAGGCCTCCAGTTGGGAAGCCTTTGTAAATCAAAATCCGTCTAAAGTAAAAAAGAAATCCTAAGCATCTTTTTCAAATGCTAATTGTATAAGATTAGCTATCTCCTGCATTTCATTGCTTTCTAATTGTAGTTTGGGATTGGCAAAATTCATCTCTTCCATTTGCGTGAAAGGAATTAAATGAATGTGCGCATGCGGTACTTCAAGTCCCATCACACAAACCCCTACACGAGTGCATGCAATGGTTTTTTGAATTGCCATTGCCACTTTTTTTGAAAACACATGAAGATTTGCCAATTCAGCATCTTCTAGGTCAAAAATATAATCAGTTTCTTCTTTGGGAATAACCAAAGTGTGTCCTTTTGTAAGCGGACGAATATCTAAAAAGGCAAGGTATTTATCTGTTTCAGCTACCTTGTAACAAGGTATTTCGCCTTTAACAATTCTTGTAAAAATACTAGGCATTGTTACAGGGTGATTTCTAAAATCTCTAATTTAATTTTGCCTGCTGGCACCACTACCTCTGCAATTTCTCCTACCTTTTTATTCATCAATCCTAAACCAATAGGTGATTTAAAAGATATTTTACCTGTCTTTAAATCAGCTTCCTTCTCGTTCACCAAAGTATACCAAATTTCCTTATTTGAATTGTGGTTCAATACGCGCACTCGAGTAAGCATCATTACCATGCTGGTATTTAACTTGCTCTCATCAATGATCCTAGATTTGGAAATCAGGTCTTCCATTTTGGCAATCTTAGCCTCCATTAAACCCTGATCTTCCTTGGCAGCATGGTATTCTGCATTTTCGCTTAAATCACCTTTATCTCTTGCATCGGCAATTTGTTTGGAAATAAACGGACGTTGTACATATTTCAAATCATACAACTCGGCCTGTAATTTTTCCAGACCTTCTTTTGTGACAAAATTAATATCAGCCATATTAATCGATTTGTTTGCTAACTCGGTTAAAAATAAAAGAAACGTTCCGCACATGGCGGAACGTTTCCTAAATATGATTCAAATATAGTAAAAAAATATTATCCCTTTTTACCTCCAACAGTTAATCTTATACCAATTGTATGCATGCCATTAAAAATTCTGGTTGGAGCATAAGAGTAATCAATTGCCATTGAAGTACCATTTTTAGAAACTGGCACTTGGAAAGTAGCTCCACCCCAAAAACCATATACTGGATTGCTGTATAATGGATCAGCCATATTTTTACTGAACAATTGTTCATCGCCAGTTATTTGGTATGAAACACGCAACATAGCTGTTTCTTTATAGGCGTATTCAGCACCTAAGGCAACTACGTTAGATTGAAAGGCGTTGTAGTTAAAGTTAAATGAACCGGTTAATCTGTGATAGTAGGTGGTTGCTTCTTTTCCATCTAAACGCATATCATAACCTAAACCAATATTTACTAAGGTTGGCAAGTTAAACTTATCAGCCGCGAAATATGCTTTACGATCTGCACCTGTTTGAGCATTGATAGAACGGAAAGACAATCCAGAACCAGTATACTTCATATCCGCACCGATATTTCTTACCGAAATACCTAAGTGAAAATCATCTTTCTTAATTTTAGCAGCCCCTTTTTTTGCATTCTTTAAAGTAGTTTGGTATTGAACACCAAAATCAAAAGCAGTACCTCTTGCCTTAACATCTTGAATACCTTCAGACACCAAACGTATCATGAAACCACCACTGATGCTATTAGAGAATTTCTTTGAATAAGATGCACCAAAATTGAGAATTTGCGGACTAAAGGTAGGCAATGTACCATCTGGATTATCATACGTAGTAATTGGAATACTACCAAAATCCCAAGAAGCTACTCCAATACCAATTACACCACCATTACCATTTTCGCCAACGGCTTGAGCCAAACCAATATTGCTGATGTTAACTCCAGAACCTTGCAAATAACTCACACGTGAAAAAACGATATCTGTCTTTTGTGTAAAAGCCAAACCTGCAATGTTTAAGTTAAAAGCTTCAACGCCTTTCAATGACGCAGAGTTAGAACCTCCAGAACCAGATGAACGGGCATATGGATTTATGGTAAGTTGTGTGGCACCTGCACCACCAGATCGGTCTGGATTTCCTGCAAAAGCATCCGCAGAAAACAGGAGCAAACCCATCAAACCAAATTTTATTATATCTCTCTTCATGTTCAATTTTTTTTACAGGTTAATATTAGAAAGTATCAAAGTCAACCGGACGCATCACACCAAACCATTTAATCACTCGCTCGCCAATGCCATCTGCATATACATGTACTAAATATACACCACTGGCAATAGGAACACCTGCATCGTTTTTCAAATCCCAATCCAAATAAGTTTTGGTATCATCATCTTTCTTAATTCTACGAACCAAGAAGCCGCCTTGTGTGTATATAGAAACCACGCATTTGGTAGGTAAGTTAATTATCTTAACCCTAGAGTCTAATTGGTTACCTGGATCTTCATATCCAGCATAAGCGTAGTAAGGATTAGGGGTTAATGATACCATATCTAATGCAGATTTGGCTGTTTCTTTACCCCCAACACTTGGAGCAATATTTGAAGTTGAGAAGGTATACAAAGGAATTCCTTTATTAGCAACCGTATCTGTAGCAGTTTGGTTAATGAAAGCGTATGGACGTTTAACATTTAAGTTAATCTTCACCTCACATGGAATACCTCCGTTAGTAGTATGGTCTCCAAGGAATGTTTTTGGTGATACCAATGTCATGGTTACCCACATAGCTTGAGAGAATACATAACGTTTGTTCAATGCAACACCCACACCGGCATCAATTTTATCAAATAATGCACTGTAGCTTGCACACTCATCATAACGCGGACCATTGTATAAAATTGGACCCGTTGAAGTTGTACGGAAAGGTTTAGAACCCATTACGTAAATGTGGTGTTTACCACCCATTAAGTAATCAATACCAGTTACCTGACTCTTCACCAAATTGCTGGTTGGATTCCAAATCATATCTGTACCATTTTCAAGTGGCAAAGAAGAATCTTCCGCAAACATGATATTTAAGCGCTCACCAGTTTCTTTGTTAATAGCATAACCTGGGAACCAACTCATACCTGTACCTGTACCATCTGGCTTACCATCTTTACCTACTGAAGGAGATTTTCTGCGGTTCATTTTTACTTGATTACCGATTGTTAAAGCAGGATTTTCTCCTGATTCTAACACCACACATCTCGACCATTTAGTTTTGTCGGCAGTAATTACTACCAACACAGATTTTAAGTCAGACAATGGATTATCAGATGAATATCCACCATTACCTGCAGGAGCCCAAGCTGGACCATAAGTAGGTGTAGGAGAAACAGCTCTTGCAGCAAGTGAATATGGAGCCCAAGTACCACCTAATACTTTGTTGTATTGTCTTCTTGGGTCAATAGCTCTTCCGTTATCTGCAAAATCATGCTCATATGGATTAGTAAATCCAGGAGTTCCTGTATTTCCAGCCCTGATCCAATTGAAAGGCACAAGCGCTGCTAATTCATCAGGAATACCTGGTAGCCATGGATTGGTTGGGTCTGAGTATTCAATACTAGCCGATAAAAAGCCATTTGAATCATCAGTTGCGTCATCTGCTTTACCAGGACCAACAACTTGGAACAAGGTAATGCTCAAACCTAAGTCGGCAAAAATTTGCTCGTTATTTGAATTGATTTTTGCTTCACCTGTATCTTTTGCTCCAGTGGTTAGGTTGGTTAATACCCAGATAGTAGAATTACTTGTTAAGGTATCACCTTTAACAGTTGATGTTGAATTATCAATTAAACGCAATTCAAAATCTGCAGAAGGAACTTTAAATGGATCAATAACTTTAATCTTAACCGGACCAGCACCTCTAACATAAGTTGGATTTGGTACATAATATGGAGCGATTAAAGCTTTTTCAATAGTTTCTTGAGTTAATAACAAGGCATTACCACTGTTACCAATACCTTCAACACGTGTAATTTCAGGACCATCACCGTAGAAAGAATTTAACTGAGTTCCTTGTTGGTGTGGTGTTGGTTTATGCGGTGTTCCTGCCCAAACTTTAATAGCTGAACCGTCAACCATTTTACGACCAGCTAAATACTGTGTTGCATCATTTGTACAATTGGTAGCACTTGCATAAGTAACCAACAAATAATAATAGTTCTGGAAGTTCACTAAAGTTTGATCTGATAATGTAGAGAAGGCATCTTTGGTAATTTTAAAACTATGTTTTACACCTTTATCTTCACCACTTACCATGATTTTCTTGATAGAACCTAGGTCTGCATCATTAATAATATTTACCATCAATCCAACTCCATCCAACACGTCACACTGAGCAACCAATTGGGCTTCTTCTTTATTGTATAAATCAGAAGGTATAGAATTTTTCTTCAATTGGAAGATTTGATATCCTTGGAATTTATAGATTGTTTTATTGCTACATAAACCAGCAGAAGAGTCGATATAACGCTCAGCAGTTTGGTAGTTAGTAATATTCAAAATTAATTCTTTGTCTAGTTCTACCACCTCCAAATTTGGAACGCGTGGACCATCAACAATGTTGAAATTATTTTTGTATAACACATAAGCTTTATCAGAAGCTTCTTTTAATAAGTTGAATGAACCAGTTGCACCACCTGTTGTAGCTCTTGCCCAAACTACCGCCACTGTTACTTCATTTTTTGAACCCGGCAATAAGCTAAAGGTACCAGCAGTTTGAAGGAAACGTCTGTCACCAGGGTTGTTACCAGCAATACGCTCTGTCCAATCTGCTCTACCAACAGGATCTGTTTTACCAGGGAACATAAAACTTGCTGTATCAGAGCCACCTCTACCGTTACCGCCGTATGTAATGTTCAAACCGTCTTTCCAACGACCATTCAAGTAATTCCAGTAATGCTCAGGTCGGCTAGGATTACCTGTAACTGAGAAGTCATTGTTGTAATAAACGAACTTTGTTAATCCAATTTCCGATGTATCGTTTCCAACAATACGTGCAGGACCTTCGAAGAAGTTTACACCTACGCTTGGTGGGTTCAAACCGTAACCCAAAATACCTTCATCATTATCATCACCATTGTAACAAATACCTAAGTTACGCTTCACATCACATTCTACGTAGTCGTCTGAATAGTTACCCAAATCGGCATCTACCCACTGACCAAAAATACAACTATCAATTGTTTCAGTACTTCTATTGTAAATAGTTGTACGATAAAAGGTCATGTTATTAATTTCATCATTGGTTGAATACGCGAAACTTTGTGTATGTAATTCCAAACCAATTGGTAATCCTTCAGACTCAGAGTGAATATTTCCTTTGTCGTTGTATATGGTATACAACATCATATCTGGAATATTGTTAACATTGTTTTGGTCAAATGAAGGGAAATCACCCTTACCTGGATCATATTTTCCATCATTGTCCATATCGTAGAATGGTGCTAAGAATTCTGCTTCACCAGATGCTCCATCTCCCCCATTACCATTACCTGGCCAAGTACCAATTGCTTCAATTGGATCGTTCCAATTGTTAGGGTTTCCACTAAATTCTTCAATTTCTGCAAGCGTCACTTTCCAGATTTTGTCGTAATATTTACAACGTGTTGCTGTAATAGAGGCTGAACCATCTATTTGCAAGGCACCTGGATAATAATCATTACCGCTCTGACGGTAAGTTTGAGCTGCAATACGTAAGTTTCCTTGTGTAACCCCACCAATCCATAAGGCTCCAGAGAATAATGAGTGCTTTGAGGTTTGTCCGGTTTCTACTTTAGGAATTTCATAACGTGCATTTTGGATATTCCACCACATATCACCCCCATTCAAAATGGTTGTTCTTACGTTGTTCAAATCCAAGTCCTTTTGTTGTGTTGCAGGTGCACAACCAGCGCCCAATTTCAAAAGCGTGGGTTTGCTGCTTTTCTTTTGCAAGCCTATATTTTCACGGGCAATGGAGGCTTGTGCTGCAAGCAGCGCCACCAGAACGAGGAAAGCTGATTTAATCAATCTGTTAGTATTCTTATTCATTGTCATTTACTTTTTCTGGTTAAACAAATGGGCTTAGAAATATAAAGCCATACCTAAACGTACCAATCTTGGACCGGCGAAACGATCTGGATTCACCATTCTAATATTATACAAGTCAATATAAGATTGTTGATTGGTTGCAGTCTCAACTTGTTCTTGTGAAGCAGGTGAGGCTAAGAATCCATCATTGTATGCAGAACCTGTGTAACGGAATACAGAGTTCACATTTGCAGTATTTAATAAGTTCTGAACCATTAAGAAGGTACGGAAACGGTAAGCAGTTACCGAACCATCAATGTTCTTCTTTTCAATGATAAAGTTCTTATCTACGTTTAAGTCTAAATTGAATTGAGGTGGTAAATTAGCTCCATTGATGGTACCTTTTACTGGGCTTCTTACTACCACGCCAGATTGAACTCCGCCTGGTGTAGGATTCATGTCTTGTGTGTAAGGGCGTCCTGAATATCCGCTGAAGTTTAAGTTGAAACCAGCATTTTCGAAAATTTTCTTTCCGTTAACCACCGGACCGTTATAATCTTTACCTCTCTTATAGTGGTAATCAAAAATGAACTTAAATGTGTTACGGGTATCAAAGTCTAAAGGAATCAAAGTACGTAAGGTTGGCAAACCTACCTGAATCAATGCACTACTTGAGTTTGCATTTGAACCTGTACCATCTGCAAACTGCAATTGGTAGTTCGCAGTAATGGTTACGTTTCCTAAATCACGAACTGAATACTCTAGACCAATACTCTTTACAGTTGAAAAGTCGATATTACCGTAAGTGGTATAATCATTTGGCCAAGCTTGCGCGTATCTGTATAACTGAATTTGATTTCTGTATTCACGGTATGAAGCAATAATACCTAATGCTGCATCCTGTCCAATTTGCTGACGGAAACCAATTTCATAATCGGTTACTTGTTGCAATTTCAAGTCTGGATTTGCAATGGTTCCATTCAACCTGTTTTGCAAATAGAAATAATCATCTATCTGACCAACATTACCATTAGGTCTTTGAGTTAAGATATCATAAGTACCAAAGAACTGTGAAGAAGTAGAGATTGGGAAAGAGAACCATACGCGAGGTAATAATCTCACATCTGGGGTATAATCTGTAAATGAAGCTACAGTAGGCAATTGAGGGTTATTTGGGTCAACCAATAAAGGAATATTTCTGTTTGTTTTTGCCTCACGTGCTATTTGTTGTGGATCTGAGATTGGGTTACCATTTCTATCATACCATTTGGTACCATTGCGGTATCCCATAAATTTAACAGAGGTAACACCACCCACTTGTTGGTCTGCATCTTTATCTACATAAGGAATGTAGTCATCACCAATTGTTGTTGGAATGTTGTTGGCATCATTGATACCTAATTTTTTAGCCTCTCCTACTGTATAAACAGGTACCATGGTAAATGGATCTTTTAATACAGGTTGGTTCGCATCAAAACGCTCTAAACGAACTCCCACACGTACAATCAAATCTTTGAATACAAACTTGTCTTGAACCCAAGCAGCAAAATAAGTTGGTTGGTAGGCTGGAAGGAAACGATTAACTGAATCGTTTAAGAAATCTTCTAAACCTGGACGCTTTCTTCTGATTTTACCTAAATGATCGTATCCAGAATAGCTTACCAATGAGTTACCGTTATTTAACAACTCATTTGCATTAAACATATCCAAAGAAAAATCAGATGGTTTAAAGAAGTTAACATCAATATTAGTGTATTGGTCTATTTTGTTTCCGTATGGATCCAAAGCGCCATTTGCAATTAATTTATCGCGGAAATTTTTATCAAAATTGGTTTGTTCATTTGCTACAATTTTGCGTTTGAAATTAACGGTATCACTGAAAACACCATTCTCATCAAATGACAAAGAGTAATTATTTGAGTCCAATCCAGAGAACTGACGATTGGTATACAAACGCATCAAACTCCAAAGACCAGTTGTTCCCAATCCATAAGATCTTCTGAATTGTTGTTCAAAATTCAAACCTACTTGAAATTCGTGTTTTGCTTTTGGATTGCTCTTTGGCGCTACACTAAATTCACTTTGAATGTATAAGTTATAGGTTTCGGCCATAGATTTACTGTAACCAGCTTGCTGTGCACCAACATTACCCCACATATTTGAGTATATTCCGTTAGGGCCATCACCGTTAATCAATCCACCTACTTGGCGAACCAAACCAAAACTTCTCATGTTGTTAGCTCCAAAGTAATCATATACTGCTCTGGTATAATTTCCTCTAACCTCATTGTAATTTTTATCCTGCTCAAAAGTATACAGCGTATCACGGTAACCAACATGACGGTAATAGTCAGTCAGGTAAATAGTACCATTTGCAGTATTAAATGTATCGGGTTTATCATTTAAACCTTTGATTACACGCTGATAGTTCGACGCTTGGTAGTTGGTAAATTTACCAATGTATCCATAATCAAAATAATTCCTTCCAAATTCAGCATCCATGCTTTCACCATAACCACGCTCATAAGAGAAACGCACGCTGTAGTAGGCATTGCTAATGGTAGCTGCTGCTGCTTTTTTCTCATCCTCTTTCTTATCGCTTTTAAACGATTGAGTGAACTGAATATATGACCTTACAGTATACCCTTTTGAAAAGCCATTCTTATCATAATTCAATAATTGGTGGAAAGTATTGGCTCCAATTCCTTGGTT
>CAILJQ010000187.1 GCA_903834625.1 uncultured Bacteroidota bacterium | reverse complement strand
GGATGCGTTGCGAGGGTTTTGCCTTTGAGGAGGCGTTGCTGCAGTTGCTTAATAGAAAGACCAAATGTTTTTTGAAAGTGTGGGGGATCTTTAAAATGCCAATTTCCGCCCCACTCGTAACCGTATTGTTTAAAGATGGCAACTACCTCTTGCCAGTCGGCTTTGCCATCTCCGTCGAAGTCTTTTTGGGTTTCGTAACTTAGGGTAGCTTTATTTGTTTGGACATTTGTAATCAATAAACAAATATCAATGGCCAGTCCGTAGTTGTGGTAACTTTGTCCACCCCGGGCATGGGTAACAATTTTGCCTGGTATAGTTCTGCCAATCGCATACAATTGATCTTGCTCTTGAGAGCTTCTGTAGGTATGGGTAAAGCGGCATTGGGCTCTACCTTTAAGGGCTGTAGTTATGTGCTGGTAAATCTCCTTCACCTCTGCACGGATTATGGGATGAAGGCTTTCAATTCTTTGAAGGGTGATGGTGTCTGTTTTCATGGGTTGGGTGATTGATGTTATAGGTCTGCACTATTTGTTAATGCCAATTTGGCTTTTGATTACATGTTTTTGCTGTAATGGAATACTGAAATGGGATAATGGAATACTAAATTCATGTAATGGAATAGGCTTTGGGTAATTGTTAATAGTAGGGAGTGTATTCATTAATATGAAAATGCTATTCGCTAATCTGTTTTTTGCATTCATGAATACCTACATCGAATTAATGAATACGAAATCTCTATTACGTAATACCCATTTGCTATTTCGTTGTCATGATAAGGGTATTCAATTAAACCCATTTTGTATTCGCTGACATGAAATCTGTATTCCTTTAAACCGAAAAACTAGTTTGAAGTTCATTTTACCTATTACGTAATAGCAAAACCAGATAAACGAATAGGAAAATGGTATTCAATTGTAGCATTTATATAAAATGAAATAGCTTTTAGGTATTTGTTAATTGTTTAAATGGAT
Source organism: uncultured Bacteroidota bacterium (assembly GCA_903834625.1). GTDB lineage: Bacteria > Bacteroidota > Bacteroidia > UKL13-3 > UKL13-3 > B1. Next base: position 2,026 of record CAILJQ010000187.1, on the reverse strand, counting down.
AATGAAATAGCTAAAAAGTATTTGTTTAAAGTTTTGGTTGTTGACTGTTGACATTGGGCAGGAAACCCAATATCAACAGTCGGACATTTTATATAAGAACAATCAAATTTTATCTAAAAAACTTGCGAACAATAATTAGGCTTGAACCTAATCTTTGTAGGTTGATCTTACATAAAAATACAACAACCAAAGACTCCATTAAGCCGTTTCCTTTCCTTTCCTCCTGGTTTTAGAATAACGGGCCTTAAGGGTTTGGTAAATCGATAGCGCGTCGGGGTCACCTGCTTGGTACAAACGCTTCACAGAGTTGTACACATCATTTGAAAAATCGAGCAGTTCTACGCCGGCTAACTCGCGGTTCATGGCTACTAATCCATTTAGTTTTTCCAATTTGCCACCCACTTCTCTTAAGGCCTCATAATAACTTTGGTCGGTCTTAGCATCCTCTAAATTGTGGTAGCGGGGTACCAAATTGGGGTTAGTGTTTGCACAGTCTAACACGGCAGCCACAAATGAAAAACTTGAATCACCCATGCGAGCGAAACCGTTGAGGTCGCTCTTGGTGATGTCATTTAACAAAACTGGCTCTAATTTGGCGGTCGCCAAATCAATGGCATCAATCACCTCCTTGAGGGTTGATGGTGAAATCTCGAAATTAATTCGATTTGCTTTCATGTTGTTTAAGTTTAAAGTTTATTAATTGCACTAAAATATCGTTGACGCTAGCAGTCAATTAGTATCTTAATGACAGGACAAAAATGTGCAAGTGAAAAAACATTCGTTTTAGTATAAATTTATTTTTTTATAGAAAGAATTCGATAGGAAGATTTCGGTTGCGGTCATTGGAAATCATCGATGATAGAGTAAGTCGTTCTATCGTGATTTCACCCTAGCGTTGGGTGTGATGCATGCTCCCTTCGGTCGCGGTGCATACGCTCATGCCAGCGGCATTCGCTGTTGCAGGGTTGCATAGGATGCCTTTACGGTTTTGGTGCAACATTATCTTACTCGGCTGCTCCGCTTGCAGCGGAGGGCGCTGGCTTTGTAGGTAGCTCAAATGTATTGCGCAGCGTGGCTGCCCTATAAACATAAAAGCACCTACAAGGATGTGCATCTGAACGAAGTGAAGACAAGCGAAGCCAGACAATGTTGTACCACCACCTTAAAAACTTCTTGGGCAACCCGCAACTTATTCTTATGAGCTGAATTTCGATGACTCGACAATCCCAAAGCATCCAACTGTGGATGTGCGTCGATTACTGGATGAATCGTTCTATCATGATTCCTCCCTGGCGCTCATGTGTTGCAAGTTCCGAACCAAACTTCGCTATCGCTGCATTTGGATCGGAACGATGCATGCGTCATTGGCTAAAGCCAATTCCTGATGCAGGGATGCATAGGAAGTCTTTTCGGTTTGGGTACAACATTCTCGCGATTCGACTGCTCCGCTTGCAGCCGAGGGCGCTGGCTTTGTAGGTAGTTCAAATGTATTGGGTGCTGTTGGCACGCGAGGCTTTTTCTAATAAGATTACTTTTAAGTAATTGAAAATGCATTGCGCAGCGCAGCTGCCCATTGAACATACAACTACCTACAAAGTCACTGCATCTGAACGAAGTGAAGACAAGCGAAGTAAGACAATGTTGTGCAATAAGTCCATAGACCATGGACGATAGACCATAGCCCCACATCATTCGGCGCTGCCGAGGAAAATGTACCATGGACCATGGTCTATCGACTATCGACTCAATAGACCATAGCCCCTCATCATTCGGCGCTGCCGAGGAAAATGTACCATGGACCATGGTCTATCGACTATCGACTCTTACATGGTCTATCGACTCAATCTTTCACATGAAAGAAAATTATTCACCCAAGAAAATTAGGAGAAAAACAACAACTAAATATGCCTTTCAGCGTGGTAGCTTGAACGAACTAAGGCTCCTGATTCTACGTAGGCAAATCCTTTGGCTAATCCTGCTTCTTTGTAAAAGGCAAACTGCTCGGGTGTGATGAACTCTTCTACGT
>CAILJQ010000186.1 GCA_903834625.1 uncultured Bacteroidota bacterium | reverse complement strand
TGCTTCCTTAGTAGATATTACTTCTGGCGGTCCGAACCAATGGTATTGGACTTTCGATCCTGCATGTAATTTATGTACAACACCACCTTATTTCAATAATTTCTTTGCTGGTGCTACCGATCAAAATCCATTGTTCTTTGGTGGTGACCCTGGTAAGTTCACCATTTGTTTGCAGGTATGGAATGCCCGCGGTTTTGATACCATTTGTAAGAAGGATTATATTGAAGTTATCAATAGTATTAATATGTGCAGCGGTAGTGGGGCAGGAAGTAGCAGTGAAAAAGAAGGATATATATTTGCGGCAAGTGGTCCTGGATTAAGTTATACCAGAACGCAAGTAAATGGCTGCCCTGGTTTCTTATTGGAGCCATGTGCAGATAGTATTTACCTATTTGTTGACCGTATTAAAATGTTGCCTTCAGATTCCTTGGTAATTCACAATGGAACTTCAGCTTCAGCACCAATTTTGAGAAAATTGGGTGGTTCAAATATTACTGCGTTACCTCCATCTGTTCTTCAAAATGGTGTAAGAGGTGGAAGCAGATTATTTGTACGTTTCCAATTGGGTACCACAACCGTTCCTGTGCCATACGATTCTGCTGGTTTCTCTATTCGTTGGGAAATTAAACCTGCAAGTTATGGTAAACCTAGATCTGTAATGGTTCTTCAAGATACTATCTTTAGCTTACAACCTGTTTTATTTGCTAATGCATCAACAGGAACTTTAAAACAATATTCTTGGGATACAGATGGTAATGGCACCTATGATTCTGCCGGTGCAACAGCTACAAGAACATTCCTTGTAACTGCACCACAGTATAAAAATATTTGCTTAGTAACTTACAATTGTGTTGGCAGTGATACAGTTTGTAAAAATGTGTTGTTCTTACCAACAACTCAAAAACCTACTCCAAGATTTGATGTAGACAAAGTGCAAGGTTTTAATACCGATACTTTCCGTTTCATGGACAAGAGTTTATATGGACCTAGCACCTGGAGATGGACATTTACCCCGGGAACCGCTCAGTTCTTAATGGGAACTACTCCAACAAGCAAAAACCCAATGGTTCGTTTCACCCAACGTACCAAGTATACAGTCAAATTGGTTGTAACAAATGCTTATGGTTCGGATTCTTTAACAAAAGTTGATTATGTAAACATTGGTGCCTACGATCAACCACAATGTCTAAGCGATATCAACTTAGCAGACGGTAGTATTGGTATCAGTAGGGTTAGACTTGAGTCGGGAATAGATACTTCTACAAATGCTTATAACCCATGTTTCCAAATTGTTGGAGGTAATCAAGCAGCCACAATGTTCAGAGGTAAAAAACATACCCTATCTGTTACTCGTCCTTCTACTTCTAGTCCAATGGATCGTAAAGCATGGATTGATTTTAATATGGATGGTGTATTCTCTAATGACGAATTGGTGATGAATGAACTGAATGCAACTAACCTAACCAAGTCGGATACCATTTTAGTATCTGGAACTCAATTGTTGGGAGCTACCCGTTTACGTGTGGGTGTAACCTATGCGGCTACTACCCTAAACCCAAGTGTTACTTTCTTAGGTGTATTCAGAGATTATGTGGTAAACTTCCCAATGGATACCGTAAAACCAACAGTAGTTATTAAAGGATCAAATCCAATGTATGCAGAAATCAATAAAACTTATGTTGATCCAGGAATTGCTGCAATAGATAATATTGAAGGTGACATCAGCTCTAAATACCAAATTATTGGCAATGTTGATATAACCAAGGTAGGTCCAAATTATTTGAAGTATATCGTAAAAGACCTTTATGGTAACGTGAGTGATACCTTGTATAGAACAGTATTTGTTGTGTTGAACCAAACTGGCCCAAGTCTAACCTTAAACCCGCCTTCACAGGTATATGTTGAGGTGTATAATAAATATGTTGAACCAGGTTATGTTGCAAGAAGCAACCAAGGTGATACCATAACAAACCAAGTAGCAATAACAAGTAATTTAGATACTGCAAAAATTGGATTGTATAGCATCTCTTATTCAATTACTGATGCATTTGGATTGAGCGCTAATTCGCAGCGTGCAGTAAACGTTGGTGATACCACCCGTCCAGTTATCACTCCATTGGCTTCGCCATATATCCATCAAGTTGGAACTGCTATTGATTTGACTAAAATTGTGAGTGTAACCGATAATTATTGGTCACGTAATTTTATTGACCTTACTATTCAAGGTAGTGTTGATCCAAATAGTGTAGGAAGTTATTTTGTAACTTATGTTGCCAGAGATAACAGTGGTAACTTAAGTAATTTGTTATTGCTTGAAGTAAAAGTACAAGATAAGAAAGCTCCTACCATTGTTTTATTAGGTTCGAACCCAATGAACACTGAGGTAAGAAAATCTTTTGTAGAGCCAGGTTATTCGGTTTCTGACAATTATTGGCCTTCAACTACTATTTCTGTTGCCATTAAAGGTTCACCAAATACGAATGTGTTGGGCGAATATACCAGGTGGTATATTGCCTCTGATCCATCAGGTAACAAAGATTCAGTTTCTCGCGTGATTAAGGTGGTTGATACCACTAAACCAAGTGTAAATCTTTTGGGTGTAAATGAAGTAAATCTTCCAAGATGGGCTGAGTATGTTGATGCTCCAGTATCATTGGTAGATAATTATAATACAGATCTACAAATGCGTCCAAATTTGGTAATTACTAATAATCTCCCATTGAACTCAAATAACAAGCCTTTCGGAAATGCACCTGGTTTATATAGCGTTCATTATAAGGTTACCGACCTTTCTGGTAATGTTTCAGCAGATGCTAAACGTACCATCAATGTATTGCCTGAAGGTCCTAACTCTGTAGGTGAAGTACTGAATGTTGATCGTTTGATGAGTGTTTACCCTAATCCTAGTACAGGCTTGTTTAACTTACGTTTATCTGGTGTTCAAGCAGGCGATGTAAAAGTAACTGTAGTAGATATGTTAGGTAAAGAAATCACTTCATTAACCATCAAAGGAAATGATTTGCATACCCAAGAATTGAACCTAAGTGCACAACCAAAAGGAATTTATTTCTTAAGAGTGCAGTCGGGTGATAATGTTTATGCGAAGAAATTACAAGTGAACTAATCCTTCCAAATTACATAAAAAGCTGTCTCATTTGAGGCAGCTTTTTTTTTGTTCAATACCCAACATTTTCTACAAATTATCTACGCCTAGTTTTTTTATTGCTTTGGGCAACACAAGGAATTTTATGAGTCCTTGCTATCGTTTTTTACTTATTTTTAGGAAGCTCCCCTCCATCTTTTTTAATTTATAAATCTCTGAGATACGATAGGGGAGTACTGCTAAAACTTGCGCATCTTTTTGAATAATGAGCGCTTCTGCTTTTTCAAATTTGCTTAATTTATTATTGATGAAAAAGTCGGATATTTTTTGTTTGTGTTGCATACCCAATGCTTGAAAGTATTTTCCTTCAAACGAAAAATGAATGTCAATAGGTAAAATAAATTGGTTCAAATCTAACCACCATACCCCATCAGAAAAGCCGTTGAACGTACTTATTTCAAAGCTATATTTTGCCCAAGGCAATACAACTTCAAATGGCAGTTGATCTATTTTTATGCTATCTGGAATTTCATGTGGATACCTTATTTCAAGCACATCACGGTTAATTATTGCTAAGGTGTTTTTTGTATCAAATTGCGCACCTGTATTTTTTTGTTGATATGCTTTGAGTATTTCATCGCATTGCGTTAGGTTATATTCTAAAGGCGATAGTATTTCATAAAGTAAATAGGTTGCATAAGGCATCGAAGCGACTTTATTCAATGGAACATCAAAACCGTTTTCAACTTGAATACATAAATCAGCCCTCAATAAGTTTAAATACTCCTCAAAGTAATGGCGTGTCATTTCCATTATTTTTCCGGTCTGAACCAAGGTTTCTGTTAAGGCTGGTTGAATAGGATGTAAAGATGGAATCAATTGGTGCCTGATAAAATTGCGTGTATAATCTGTTTTATCATTGCTACTGTCATTTCGATAGGTAACTATTTCGGTCTGGGCAAATTGAAGAATGTCACTTTTTTTGGCAAATAATAAGGGCCGAACCAAAGCGTTCTTTTTGGTGGCAATACCAGATAAACCTCTCACTCCTGAGCCTCTTATGAATCTGTGTAAAATGGTTTCTGCCTGGTCGTTGGCATGATGGGCTGTAAGAATGTAGGTAAGATTTTGTTTGGCTATTAATTCCTCAAACCAATGGTAACGAATTTCTCTGGCAATCTCTTGAATGCCTTTGCCAGCAGCTTTTGCCAATAGATTGGTTTCAAAACGCTTGGTGTGGAATGTGATGGCATGCTCTTTGCAATAACTGGTCACAAACATTTCATCCCCTTCGCTTTCTTCTCCGCGCAATTGATAGTTTACATGAGCCACTTCAAAATAATATCCCAAGCGTTGCAACAAGCGCATCAATACCATAGAATCTGCCCCGCCACTAACGGCAAGCAAAAGCTTATCCGTAGGAAGAAACAGTTGTTCCTTAACAATATATTCTTGAAATTGCTTTAAAAGATTCATTTTACACCTCAAAAATATTTAGTTTTGGCGCAAATCATGCGAAAATTCAGTAGAAAGTTAGTTTTATTCTTGCAGGCATTCGTTTGGAGCTTTATTTCATTAGCACAAACAGGTGATAAGGTTGAAATTCTAGGAGCAAAGAATTTTGAGTTTATTAAATCTTCTGGGCGAAATGTAAGTAAGCTTATTGGAGATGTGCAATTGAAGCAGAAACGCACATTCATGTATTGCGACAGTGCCTTGATTTTTGAAACGGAAAATTTGGTTGAGGCATTTGAAAATGTACGCATCAATCATAATGACAGCGTTACCATAACGGGCGATTATTTATTATATGATGGTAACAGCAAAAAAGCATTCATCAAAGGTCACGTAACCTTGGTTGATAAAAACATGACCCTTACCACCGAGCAATTAGATTATGATTTAAACAATCAGTTTGGGTATTATGCGCATGGTGGAACTATTTTAAGTAAAGAGAATAAACTATCGAGTATGGTGGGTTATTATTTTGCACGAAAGAATGAGTTCTTTTTTAAATCTGATGTGGTGTTAACAAATCCCGAGTACAATATGACCAGCGATACGCTGTTGTATAATACATTTACCAAAACATCTTATTTCTTTGGTCCAACCACCATCATAAGCAAAACAGATAGAATATTCTGTGAGAATGGGTGGTACAATACCCAAAGTGATCAAAGCCAGTTTAGCAAAAACGCCGTGATATTTACCGATCGTAAAATGTTAAAAGCTGACAGTCTTTTTTACGATCGCAAGAATCAATTAGGTAAAGCTTTTCGTAGAATTCATGTGTATGATTCGGTTCAGAACGTACACCTTTATGGCAACACAGGAATCAGTAATGGAAAAACCAAAATTACCTTTGTAAATGGAAATAGTTACGCTCTCAAAATTATGGACGGCAAAGATAGTTTGTTCTTAAGCGCCGACACCCTTCTAGTTGCTGAGAAAACTAAAAAACAAAAACAGTTGATGAAGGCTTATCGGCATGTGAAAATATTTAAATCAGATATGCAAGCCTTGTGCGATAGCCTAGTTTATATCACAGATGATTCAACTATGCGCATGTACCATTCACCTATTTTGTGGTCGGGTTTGAACCAAATGTTTTCCGATACCATTTGCTTTTTCATCAACAATAATAGACTAGATTCTTTTGATTTATTGAGCGATGCCATGATTATTAGCAAAGAAAAGGGGAATCACTTCAATCAAATTAAAGGCAGATACATGAAAGGAAGTTTGGATAGCAGTCAATTGAGGCAAATTAGAGTTTTTGGCAATGGACAAAGTATATTTTATGCAAAGGAAGATAGTTTACATTATACGGGTGTAAATGTGATTGATTGCAGTATAATGGATTTTATGTTTCTGAAAGGACAATTAGACAAAGCTACCTTCATTACATCGCCAGATGCTACCCTTTATCCACCCAATGAAAAGAAGCCGGAAGAGCTTCGTTTGAAAGGTTTTAAGTGGTTTGAAAACCGCAGGCCAACTAAGCCTAAATACTAAGTGAAAAATATTAAGAGATTATTTTGATAAATCTCTTGGCGATTCCTTTGAATTTAATTTGATTTTAATTAACTTTGGTTTTCAGTGATTAGTGCATGAAATATGAAGATTATCCCAAAAAAATCTTTGTAAAAATGGAACAAAATCCTATTATTGATTTTTAAAGTTTGAAAACAATTCTAAAACACATGAAATACATTTACCAATTCAATGTTTTGCGTTATCTGTTATTACTGGCCTTAATTGGCATATTCAGTAGTTCCGGATTACACGCACAAGGTTTGAGTACAAACACTACCTATGTAGTAAATGGGCAACCGGATTTGGTTGCACCTGTAGACACATTTGCTAACCTTTCTGGTTCGGCAACTGGTCCGTCTTATGGAGCGATGAGTTATTTAAATTTGAATGGTATGAATACCGTTCAAACTGGAACAGGTCCTGTGGTGTTTTTACTTTCGACAGGTTATAATCCAGTAGAACCAGGTGTGATTAATATTGGTAACCCTGCAGGTGCAGGTGGATGGCCAAACATGTATTGGAATGCAAACAGTCCGGTAATTATTAAGCCAGCAGCTGGAACAAGTTTTAACGTAACCACATCTGCTGTAATCCCAGCAAATGGTGCCTTGGTTCGTTTTAACGGAGCATGGTATGCGAATATTGATGGTTCAAACAATGGAACCAATTCACGCGATTTAAGTTTTGTGATGCCAGCAACGGCTACACAAACTACTTCAAGGGTAATTGATATCATGCCAACCACCGGTCAACGTGTACAATCTCTTAGTATTAAAAATACCCGATTAATCGGAAATTCAAATGCATTAGCGGCAAACACATACGCTGGTGTATACTTTGGTAATATTACTGCAGGAACACCAACAGCAATTGGTCAAAATCAAAACATAGAAGTAAGTAACAATTATATCATTGGTGTTCAAAATGGTATTTATTTCCGTGGATTTGCGAGTGCTACTAACCAACAATCTAAATTTGTAACCATCAATAACAACATTATTGGTGATTATGTGAATCCTGTTAATGCGGCCAACACAGCTTTCATTGGAGGTGCAAACGGAACTGGTATTTATTTGAATTCAGTAGCTAATGGTACCATTCATGGCAATACCATTCGTAACACAACCAATGCATCTTCTAACTTTAAAGGTATTTTCCTTACAGCAGAAGGAGGTATACCAGGCGTATCAGCAGACTCGAACATTCAAGTTACAAGCAATAATATTTATAACTTAAATACCACCGTTTCGGGAGGTGTTACAGGTATTCGTATGAATTTGGGAACACATACCCAACATTTACGTATTTTAATAGCAAACAACTCTATTTCTAAATTATCTGCTACTGCAGCTCAGGCGGTAATAAATGGTTTCGCCTACCCAATTGGTATCTTAATTGAAGATGCATCAGCCAATGTAGGTGCAGAGGTGTTCTTTAATTCTGTTAACTTAACAGGATCTACTTTACCAGCAAATGCTTTCTCGGCATGTTTTGCTACCAATACCACTACAACAGGTGGTATTATCATGATGAACAATGCTTATTCAAACAGCATGGGTAGGGTAGCTGCAAACGTAACTGGATATACCATTTACAATGTATTAACTCTCTCACCTAATACTCCTTTTAGGTATAGTAGTTTCAATAATTACTACACTACAACTTGGGATGGAGGTAATGCTTACGTTGCTCGATTGAAAAATCTTGATTTTACTTCATTAAAAGGATACAAAATGCAGCACCTCTGCGATTCAACTTCTTATTCAACCATTCCTCCTTTTAAAAATGATTCTGATTTAACTGTGAACGCTGGTGTTAGTCATTGGATGTATAATTCAGGTGCTAATCTTACTCAATTCTTCAGTTTTTATCAAAGCATTTTTGATAGTATCCGTTTTAAAATTAATACTGATGCTTTTGGTACCTCAAGAAGTGGTTTTGGAAGATTCACCTCTATCGGTTGCCATTTGTGGGTTGGAGATTCAACTAATAGCAACGTTGCTTTAGTTGGACCAAGAGTATTTGCAATTAATGGTTTTACCCAACGCCCAACTGCTTTAAACTTGAATGGTAGTTTTGCTACAGTTGCAGAAGCTGTTGATTATTTGAATCATTATGGAAGCGGTGGTTCAGGAAATATTGTTCTTGAATTACAGCCAGGTTACAATGGTGAAACAGTTCATATCCCAGCATTAATTGATTATCCAAACTCAAACTTGGGTCGCCCAGTAACATTTAGATCACAAAGCAATTTTACCGCAACAATTAGTGTACCTAACCAACCAGCAATGAATAACCTTTCAGTTATTCGTTTCATGGGAGCTACCTATGTGAAATTTGATGGTGGAAGTAATAAAGGAATGATTATTACCATGCCATTATTGGCAACCAATACAAACACCCGATTGATAAGTGTTACTCCAGTGGATACTGCAAGTAGCAATATTGGTGTTTGGAATTGCCAGCTTATTGGAAACAGTAATAATATCGGACCAAATACTGGTATGGGTATTTATGTAGGTCACCCAGCAATTAGTGGTATTCCTGCATTGGCATTAAAAACAGGCTTAAATAATATCAGTTTTGTGGGTAATGAAATTAGTGCCGTAAGAAGTGGTATTGTTTTCTTCTCACCAAGCTTAGCCGTTAATGCGTTAATTAAATCAAATATTATTGGAGGAAATATTCCAACAGGTACAGCTGCAAATACAACATATATTGGTGGTGCGGCTGGTCAGGCTGGTATTTGGGTTAAAGGTGTTGTTGATTGTAATATTGATAGCAACGTTGTTAGAAACTGCGTTCAAACAGGAGCTAACTCAAATGGTTTCTTCGGAATTTTCCTTGATGAAACAGGAGCTGCAAATTATAACAGCGTAAATGTTACAAGGAACTTTGTATATAATTTAGTAACCTTAACAGGTACTAATTGCACAGGTATCCGAATCAATTTAACTGCCACAACAGGTGTTAGAGGTATTTCCCTTATCAATAACTTTGTTGGAAGAATAGTTGGTAACGGAGCAGGTACAAACTTCAGTAATTTAAACCCTGCAGGTATAAGTATTGATGCAGCTGCACCACAGACAAATTGCGGTATAGCTTTAGGTCATAATACCATTAACTTAAGTGGTACTGGTTTAGGTGCTGTAAATAGTTCTTCTGCTGCGTTATTTATGGGAGCTAACATCCGTGGAGGTATTGAAGCGGCCAACAATATTTTTGGTAATAGATTAAATCGTACCTCGGCAACTGGAAACAGATATGCTGTTCTTTTTGGTCATACAGCTACGCCATTCACAACAGCTACGATTATGCCTTTCCCTAGTAACAACAATAATTATTTTGCTACAGGTAATGGAACCAATTTTATTGCAGCACATTCAAATGGTACCGTAAATTTATTGAACATCAATAACTTTAGATCATTTACAGCTGCTACACCACCTCTTGCAGGTATGGATGGTAACTCATTTAATTGGGTAAATACATTTAAAACTGATACTACTCCTGATGTTGATTTATTGAATGGAGGTTTGGTACCAGGTGGTGCATCAATTGTAACAGGTATTTGTATAGATATTTATGGTAACCCACGTTACCAATGTAGTGGTGGTTCTACAACTATTACCCGTTGGGTAGGAGCTGCAGAAGTAGGATTACCTTATCCTTCACTTCAAGGTGGTACAACTTATGCCATCAATGGTGTAGACAATCCGCCAACACCATTTACTCCAACAACTGGTACTTTTAAAACAGTTCGTAGTGCAATTAACTACTTGAATTCACAAGGTGTGGATGATCCTAACTTCGGTGGTTTCAGAACCGTTCGTTTAGAAATCCAAAATGGATATGTGGGAGAGAGTGATACATTTACTCAACCTATCACTGTATTAGATTACCCTCGTCAAGCTTCTACTCGTCCGGTTCTATTAACGGTAGCAAGTGGTAGAAATGATACGATTAAAGTAACCTCAAACGTAAATCCAGCTATTGCAGCAAATCAAAGTTTGATTCGCTTAAGTGGATGTAAATATTTCACCATTGATGGTAACAATGGTTCTGGTGGTAAAAACCTTACCTTGTTATTGCCTGCGGTGTTCAATACTGCAACCAATAAAGTAGTAGATATTATCAGCGGTGCTGGTCCAATATCTGCCACCCAGCCTTTTACTACTAATAATGGCATCAAGAATTGTAATATCGTTGGTAATTCTAATACTTCTACCATCTTTACTTTTGCGGGTATTTATATGGGTGGTTTGCCAACTCCATCAAATTCATTGGTTGGCCAAAACTCTGACAACATGTTCCAAAACAACTTTATAGGCGCAGTTCAATACGGTATTTATTTAAGAGGTGATGGTGTGGTTGCTAATATGGATAATGGCAACTCAGTAATGGGAAATACCATTGGAGGATCTATTGCACCAAACACAACTGGTAACACCAATTATTTTGGTGGTATTGCCAACGCTGCAGGTGTTTTTGTGCAATCACAAATTAATTTGACGATTGCCAATAATACCATCAACAATAACATCACCACATTTGCTAATCCAAGAGGTATAGAATTGGCTTCAACGCCTTTATTAGCTCCTGTGTTAAGCAGTGATGTAAACGTTTATGGTAATGTCATTAGCAATATCAGGTCAACTGTTGCCGGTGGTGCTTATGGTATTTATTTGAACTTTGGTGCAGACAACAACAACATCAATAGAAATATCAAAATCTACAACAACATGATTTCTGGTATTTCTGCTCCTGGAACCAACGCATCTGGAACAGGCTTCGGATTAAATCCATTTGGTATTTACTTAAATGGTACTGCCGTAATTGGTTCTGGTAATACTTGGGTTGGTGTAAGTTTGTATTACAACTCAGTTAACTTAGGTGTTGGAAATACTTTAACAACCCCTAATAGTATTTCAGCTTGTTTGGGTATTCCTTCTTTCATCCGTTCAGGTGTAATTTCTAGAAATAACATTTTCCAGAATCGTTTAGGAGGTACAACTACTTCATTCAATTATGCAGTTGCAATTGGTGGAACATTCAACCCATTTGCTGAAAGTGATTTCAACAATTACTTTACTGCTGCCACTTCGCCAACTATTAATGCTAACTTTGGTAGCAATGTAAGTGCAACTCGTGTGGGCTACAACCAATGGTTTGAAATCATGCAGTTCACAAGACAAGATACCATGTCAATTACATCTTTAACACCATTTACGAATGATCTGAATTTGTATATTCCTAATAGTACGAGCGCTAATATTTACCAAGCGGGTAAGCCAGTGATAGGACTCTCAACAGATATTAATGGTACAGCAAGAAATAGTTTCCAACCATCTATGGGTGCCCATGAGTTTTCAGGTACTTATTTAGATGATATTGCTCCTAGAGTTTTCAATGTAACAGATCCAACTGCTTGCCAGTCTGGAGCTATCTCTTTAGATTTTAATATTTACGACAAACAATTGGTAGGTGATACCTTGTATTACAGAATCAATTCAGGAACGGTTCAAGCCATTCAAGCAGGTTTTAGCAGCGGTACTTTCCGCAGATTTACTTTACCAGCTCAAACAAGTGGAACCCTTATTGAATTCAGAGCAGTAGGTATTGATTACCAAACTCCTCCAAATACAGGTTATTACCCTGCAGGAAAACCTTGGGATACTTTAAGTACAGGTATCACCAGCTTTCCTTATGTAAATGGTTTTGAAGGTGTAAATAATCCAGCTTGGTCGAACCAAACTTTAAGTGGCGGTGCTGCTTGGGAAAT
>CAILJQ010000185.1 GCA_903834625.1 uncultured Bacteroidota bacterium | reverse complement strand
TTATCTAATAAGATAACAATAAACTCTGAAGGCCCTTCTGTATCCTCTCTATATCCTGGTCCTGGTATGGTATTGTAAGTTGCCAATTGTTGACCTGTTGAGTGACTTGACAGTAACGAGAAAAACAAATCAAGGTCGTTAATCGTAGGAATTATTTTATCAATAGAAGCAACAACCACATGTGTTTTGGCAAAAGCAAAACTCAACCTTACATTTCCCTCATTCTCGGTAATTGCCACAGAGCCGGAGTCGGCAATTAAAAAATTTGCTCCCGTAATTCCTAAATCAGCTTCAAAGAAACCTGTTCTTAATTCGGCTCTTATATCACTCACAATTTCTTGTGAGTCGGCATCTAAACTCGATCTTATTTTTTGGTTCAGACACTTACCCAAATCATCTCTTTTTTGGCCCAATGCAGGGAAAATAGGATGAAAAGGTTTTTGATCCATTGCCTCAACAATATAATCTCCTAGCTCCGATTCGAAAACCTTCTTCCCTTGCGATTTTAAATAGGAGCTTAAGCCAATTTCTTCTATGACACCCGACCTACTCTTAACGATTTTTTTTGCCTGAGTTCGTTTAATAATTTGGTCAATTTCTGCCAACGCGTTTTGTGCGTCATAAGCCCACACTACTTTACCTCCACGCCTAATAACCGACCCTTCAAAGTCTACTAAATACTTATCTAAATTTTCTGTTACTTTCCATTTGGCGTAGGCCGCTCGTTGCTTAGCAAGCTCTAGGTTTGAAAAATCTTTTAACGACTCTCTCCTATTCACCTCAATTTGGTCTAAAGATAAAGCAACACGTGCCCTTTGGTCGCGTTGTGCTCCAAAATTCACTGCCTCCTTTAAAAACAAATCATGCGGTTGTGATCCAGCCATTCCTTTTGTATGATAGGGGTTTACACCCTTTCCAAAATTACAATATTATTTCTCATTCCCAACTCCATATTATCTAAATACGTAAAAGCAAGTTATCAATAAGTCTAGTATTTCCTAATGTTGCCGCAGCAAGAACAACAGCCTCTGCTTTAAAGTCTGTTAATTCCTCCAGGCTTTCTTGGTCGCACACACAAAAGTATTCTAACTTAAATGGAGCACCCAAATACATTTCTTTGGCATGTGTTAATGCGTCCTGCCAATGTTCTTTGTTCCAATTGTTCTGAACCAATTCCAATGCCTTATAGAGGTGGTTTGCAATATTTCTTTCTTGGCTATTTAATCGAATATTTCTACTGCTCATAGCGAGTCCGTCTGCTTCCCTTTCAATTGGACACAAATGGAATTGGATGGCAGGAAACTCACGAGCAATAAGCGTTTTTACTACCAAACATTGCTGGTAATCCTTTTGTCCAAAATATACTTGATGAGGTTTGCAGATAGAAAACAACTTATTTACAATGGTTACAACCCCATCAAAATGCCCAGGCCTACTTTCACCTTCTAAAACATGCACAAATCGACCATAATCCTCAGAGGAGTCTTTAGCAAAATTACCTCCATACAGTTCGTTCACATCTGGATGGAATAACACATCACATTGGGCTTCTATCAAAAGTTTGATATCATTTTCAATAGGTCGTGGGTAGTTTTCTAGGTCGGATATTTGATTAAATTGTGTAGGATTAACAAAAATACTGCACACCACGAGGTCGCAATCTTGTTTTGCTGCACGAATCAAAGATAAGTGACCTTGGTGCAATGCTCCCATGGTAGGAACAAAGCCAATTTGAAGATTTTCAGTCTTTTTCTTCTCAATAAATGCCTGTAGATCTTTCGACTTTTGAAATAAAATCACTTTATTCTTTGGTTTTCAGAGGTATATGATAATAAGGGCTCTAATTGGGGCGAATATTAATAAATTTATTAACATTATCCGTAACTTTGCATACTTTTTTTAACCGAGTGAGTATGACAAAAAAGAGAGTTCTGTTCATTTCTTCTGAAATGACTCCTTTCCTGAAAGTAAGTAGTGTAGGTGAACTGGCAAGGATGTTGCCACAAGCTATTCAAGAAAAAGACAACGAAATCAGGGTGCTTATGCCTAGATTCGGTTGTATCAACGAAAGACGCAATAGATTACATGAAGTTGTAAGATTAAGTGGTATTAACATTACCATCGACGACAATGATAATCCATTGACTATTAAGGTTGCCTCTTTGCCTGAAGCCAAAATGCAAGTGTATTTCCTAGACAATGAGGATTATTTCCATCGAAAGTTTGTGTACACTGATGAGAACAATGCTTTTTATGGCGACAATGACGAAAGAACTATCTTTTTTTGCAAGGGTGCAATTGAGACTGTGAAAAAGCTTGGATGGCAGCCAGATATTATCCATTGCCAAGGCTGGATGACTAGTTTGATTCCTTTATATTTGAAAACGATATACAAAGATGAGCCTGTTTTTCGTTTGGCTAAAGTTGTTTATTCTGTATTTGAGAATCAATTTGACGAAAATATGGGAAAAGAGTTTGGTAGAAAGGCCAGCTTAAACGCTATAGACAATAAACAGGTATCCTCTTTAGCAAATGCAACGTGTTCAGATTTGTATATGTCTGGCATTACGCATGCAGATGCATTGGTTAAAGCTAGCGCTGAAATTGATCCAGAGGTGACCAAATTTATCAAAAAACAAAAAGGAAAACCAATCATTGAACACTCTGAAGATGGCGACAACATTGATGCATACATTGATCTCTATGACACATTGCTTCAACGCCAAAACTAAGCAGCTTGCTTTTATTTTTCTGATTCTTGTAGGATTAGGTGCTTGTAAAAAAGACACCCAATCGGTAGGTGCTGAATTTGTAAGTGTAAGGAACCAATTTAATCCAAATTTCTCCGACACACTGATAGAACTGAAGGCATATACCGTACCCATGGATTCGGTTATTACCTCAAAACTAACCGCAGTTGCCCTTGGTTCAATTTATGA
Source organism: uncultured Bacteroidota bacterium (assembly GCA_903834625.1). Taxonomy (GTDB): domain Bacteria; phylum Bacteroidota; class Bacteroidia; order UKL13-3; family UKL13-3; genus B1. The sequence goes on along the minus strand of CAILJQ010000185.1, from coordinate 14,049 downwards.
CCCTTACCTTGGTATTACCAAAGCCTCTCTTATTACTCAATATGGCCTTCCTGGAAATTTATTCAGTTGGGGAACTTCTGTAACCAAAATAGATTCATTGATATTGCAACTTCGGTTCAGGGCAGGTACCTCAAGTGATGGGACAAAGTTGGACGATTTCTATGGAGATAAAGAAGCCATTCACCAAATAAAGGTATACGAGTTAACTGAGGACATTTCTTTAGATTCTAGTTATTATTCTACAAGAAAGTATAAAACGGATGCTGTTGAAATTGGTTCCTTCACAGGAAAATTCAATTTTGTAGATTCTGTTACCATTAAATTGGGACAAGAAACTGTAATAATCCCTCCTCATGTTCGCATCAAAATGAGTCCAACTTTTAGTCAAAAGATTTTTGATGGCGAAAAAAATGGAAACTTTACGGATGATGCAAAATTCAAATCGGCATTTAAAGGTTTGGTGATTGTAGATGAAACCATTTTAAGTTCAGGCCAAGGAGCCATTGTGTATTTGAGGCTAAATTCTGATGTTACAGCTTTAACAGCTTTTTATGGTGATTCATTGGCCGCAGACTTCCCAATTATAGGAGGAGTTAGAGGCGCAGAAGCATCTTATAACTACTATGAGCATAGCAATGTGCCGAGTGGTATTACTCAAAAATTATTCACAGGAAACCATAGAGATACGGGTTATCTTCAGCCATTAACAGGAACCAAACTTAGGATTGAATTACCTAATGTGTATGATGCACTTTTGTCGAACCCTAGGCTTGTAATTAACGGAGCAGAAATAATTTTCACTCCCTTATCAAATACGGTCAATACAACCTATACCCTTCCACAAAGTATTTCTCTAGTTGGATCTGATTCTTTGGGTAGAAATGTCTTTTTAAAAGATCAAGTTTTTGAAGGAAGCTCATATTATGGTGGTCAGCTATCTAGCGGTACCTACCGATTTAATATTGTAAGGCATTTACAAAATCTTCTGATCGAAAAAAGGAATGGTTTTGATTACAACTATGGCATGAACCTCATTGTAAGGGCAGATGATCCGCTTACGGCCCAAAGAGTAATTTTGGATACCAGAAAAAACAGTGGTACATTCAAACTTAAATTAACTTATACCGTTACTAAATAGAAAAACGTGATTGTATTTTTAAAACCACATACATCTACCTCACAAATTGCCGAGCTTCAAATGGCACTTAAACAAATGGGTTTTGAATCGCATATGGTTCATCAAAAAGAAATTTGTTTGGTACCGAACCTAAAAGACAGCAGCAGTTTATCTAGGTTTTCCTTTATAGATTCAGTAAAAATCATTGATACAAATTTTCAATTGAGCTCTATTGAATACAAAAAGGAGACATTGTTTCAAGTCAACGGCATTCAAGTTGGAACCCATTTCTCTAATATAATTGCTGGACCGTGTAGCGTTGAATCAGAAGAACAAATTTTTCAAACAGCTGCATTTCTGGCCAAAAACAACATTCGTTTCATTAGAGGCGGTGCTTATAAACCCAGAACTTCGCCGTATTCTTTTAGAGGATTAGGCAAAGAGGGACTAAAATTATTAAGTGAAGCTGCAAAGCAGTATAACCTTAGTATTGTTACTGAATTGATGGACCTTTCCTTATTAGATGAAGTTCAGCAATACGCAGATATTATTCAAATAGGAAGCAGAAACATGGCCAACTTTTACATGTTGGGCGAATTAGGGAAAATCAATAAACCTATTTTGCTTAAACGTGGTATGCAGGCCAAGGTAAATGAATGGTTATTAGCTGCAGATTATATTATGAGTGGTGGCAATGAAAACCTCATTTTATGCGAAAGAGGTATTCGCTCTTTTGATCCTATGAGCAGAAATGTAATGGATGTTGCAGTCATCCCACTCATACAATCTATCAGTCACCTTCCAATTATTGCCGACCCTAGTCATGGCACTGGTGACTCTTCTCTTGTTCCTGTGATGGCAAAGGCTAGTATGGTAGCTGGCGCAAACGGCCTTATGATTGAAATTCACCCCAACCCTAGTAAAGCTCTTTCTGATGCAAAACAAGCTTTAAGTTTTGAGGCCTTTGAATCACTATTGTCGGATATCGAAAGTTTGAAGCCTGCCATTCAAAAGCCAATTGACGCCACTTATTCAGTGGCTATCTAAACAATCAAAATTTTATTAAATTTGTATCATTATGTGTGGAATTGTTGCTTATATAGGGCACAGAGATGCTTGCCCAATTATTCTTAAAGGACTAAAACGCCTTGAATACAGAGGTTATGATAGTGCTGGTGTAGCGCTTTTGGATGGTTCGAAAGAAATGAAAGTCTATAAAAAGACCGGAAAAGTTTCTGACCTCGAAAACGAAATTGGGAACAGAGATACATCTGCTTTCACTGGAATGGGCCACACTCGTTGGGCTACCCATGGAGAACCAAACGACCTAAATGCCCACCCTCACCTTTCTGGTGATGGAGAATTTGCCATTATTCACAATGGAATTATTGAAAACTATTCTTCATTGAAAGAAATGCTCATTTCTAGAGGGCACGTATTCAAAAGTGAAACAGATACTGAGGTATTAATTCACCTCATTGAAGAGGTTTTCAAAAACAATGCAGTAAAATTTGAAGAGGCTGTAAGAATGGCTTTGACCCAAGTAATTGGTGCATATGCTATTGTTATTCTTTCTAAAAAAGACCCGAATTATTTAATAGGCGCAAAAAAAGGTAGTCCGATGGTAATTGGCATTGGCGAAAATGAACATTTCATTGCCAGCGATGCCACTCCTATTGTTGAATACACCAGAAACGTAGTATACATTCAAGATGGTGAAATTGCCATTATTGAAGGCAGTAATCTTACGATTAAGACCATTGATAACTCTATTAAAACACCTTATATCCAAGAGATTGAATTCAACTTGGAGAATATTGAAAAAGGTGGATACGAGCATTTCATGCTCAAGGAAATTTTTGAACAGCCAAGAAGTATCATGGATTCATTCAGAGGAAGAATTCATTTACCAGATGCGCGCATTACCATGGCTGGAATTGACATGTTTGAGGATAAAATCAAAAACCTTGATAGAATTCTTATCATTGGTTGTGGTACTTCATGGCATGCAGGTTTAGTAGGAGAATATTTATTTGAGGACATTGCACGTATTTCATGCGAAGTAGAATATGCCAGTGAGTTTAGGTATAGAAATCCTGTAATCAAAGAATCTGATTTTGTTATTGCTATTAGCCAATCTGGTGAAACGGCTGATACTTTAGCAGCCTTAGAATTAGCAAAGAAAAAAGGTGCAACCATTTTTGGTATTTGTAATGTGGTTGGCGCAAGTATTCCTCGTGTAACAGATGCAGGTGCTTATACCCATGCTGGTCCTGAAATTGGTGTAGCCTCTACAAAAGCCTTCACCGCGCAGGTTACAGCGCTCATTTTAATGGCGCTTTCAATGGCACAAAAGAAAGGAACCATCACCAGTACTCGCTTGCATGAGTTCTTAAATGAAATTGAAACCATTCCAGCTAAAATTGAGCAGGTATTAAAAACCGATGCACAAATTAAAAAGCTTGCCGAAGAATTTAAGGATTGTAGAAATGCCCTATACCTAGGTAGAGGTTATGGCTTCCCAATCGCCCTAGAAGGTGCCTTAAAATTAAAGGAAATCTCTTATATCCATGCTGAAGGTTATCCAGCAGCAGAAATGAAACACGGCCCAATTGCTTTAATTGACGAAGAGATGCCTGTAATTGTAATTGCCACTCAACATAGTAATTATGAAAAGGTAATTAGCAATATTCAAGAGGTGAAAGCCAGGAAAGGAAAAGTAATTGCTATTGCCACTGAAGGCGATACACACATCAAATCTATGGCCGACCATGTAATTTATATACCTAACTGTGAGGAAGCATTATTGCCATTAATAGCTACTGTTCCATTGCAATTATTATCTTACCATATTGCGGTGCTAAGAGGTTGTAACGTTGACCAACCTAGAAACTTGGCAAAATCTGTTACGGTGGAATAAAATCTAACAAGCATATCATAAAAAAGGCTGAACCAATTGGTTCAGCCTTTTTTATTTATTTTCATTTATTAATGAAAGTCTACGCTGTAAATGCACTTTAAGGGTATTTGCATTCCCGCTTTGGTGTATACCATTTCATCTCTTATGGCTAATACTTCTGTATCTACTCTGTAGAGATTTTCTTTTGATTTAATAACTATACTAGTTTTGTACAGCTTGCTTGAACCAAGCGCTATAGCTTTATCTGCGTTTGTCCTTCTTACCCTGATATCTTCAATATCACTTAATACATCTTGGTCTGAAATATCTAACCTCTGAATATCCTCTACCTTACTTATGGGCAAATTCCTAAAGTTATTTAACGAATAATTACTTCTCATCATGCTGCAATAGTAGGCTATAACAAGATATAAAAAAATGACTCCAGCACTAATCTTAGCTATTTGGAATAAATAAAATCTTTGTTTCTATATCCTTCAGCATCTAAGTACCAATCTCTATAAATTTCACCAGCACTTTGTGCCCATTGCGCAAAATGAAGGTAAACTTGTGTAATGTCTGGAGCTTGCTTTTCACCCGTCATTGACAATTCAACGCAATAATCAAAATTGGTAGGTACTACAAAGGCCCATGGCAGGTTTGTTTTACTCAAGTAATATTTAGCTTTATCTACGTTTGAGTCATCATCTGCATAACCAAACCATTGTTGATCTGCATATTTTGTTGGAGCGTTTCCTGGCAAATGAACTTCAAAACCTCTTCCTTTATTTGCCTCATTTACCCATATAAATGGGTCACATGGACCAACTTCACCAAAATCTTTCATGGCAATTGGTGTTTTAACATCAAAAGAAACATTGTATTCTTTGAAATCAACTTTAGCTTGGTTCATTACTGTATTCCAGCCACCTAATTCTTTTTTGCTATCGTCAAAAATTTGAAATACCACCTTTTCATGACCATCTTCTGATTTTGCTCCAGTTATCTCAGAAATCAGATCAGCTTTAATGGGTAATCCCATACAGAAAGCAATCTTTTGCGATCCACCACTTGCCCTTAGGCGATAAAACCCTTCATACTTTACTATTTCGTTTGATGCATTGGTAATAAAATTATGCCTGAAATCAATTACCAAATCATTCATATCATAATCACCTTTACTTGGCCATAAATCCTCGAAACCTGCTGTGGCAGTTTCTTTGGCATTCGGATAATAATTATTAAAGGCCAAATCTTTATCTGCCGGATATTCATCAATATTGTCATTTGCACCATCGCCATCGGTATCAGGTATAACTAACACGCCATTTCCATCAGGGTTACATGATGTAACAGGCAGGTATAAAGTACAAGCCTGACTTACCGTTCCAGATATGGTTCCAGTATTGGTCTCAATGCCATTTAGGTCGCAGTATTGAAGTGTTCCATTGATTCGTCCGCCACCATTAATGGTTGTATTTCCAGAAACTCGCACCAATGAGGTTGCACCAGTTCCATTAATAGTTCCATTAGCGGTTAAATTAGTAGTTTTAAGCATGGCACCATTTGTCATGTTTAACTCACCACCTCCATTAATTGTTGTTCTTAAGTTTACACTTATATATCCGTTGTTAGTTAAGGCATTGTTCAAATTAGCATCGCCACCAACAGTAAGGTTACAACTATTTGTAAAACTTGCGCCACCATTCTGTGCAAAGGAGCCTGACACACTAATTCTACCATTATTTACAACAGTTTTGTTATTGTTAAATGCACCACCAATGGTAAGGGTACCTTCATTGGTAATTACAGCACTTCCATTCACGTTAAAATCATTGGTCACAAACATGTTTCCATAATTATTTACAATTCCACCGGGGCTGAACCCACTGCGAATAGTTACATTATTGCTCCAATTGCTGAAGGTTGCTGTGTTTCCATTTATGTTAAAATTGGTAAAACTCACGCTTGCACCAGCTGCTATAAGTAAGGTTGAATTATTATTCATACTGCAATTTCCTATTACAGCATTACCACATATTCTCACTGTGCCTCGGTTCAGATCGATATTACCCGTAAAATTACCTGTGATACAAACAACAGCGCCTATGGTATTAAGACCTACATTTTGACTGCCCGTAACAGTTGAGGTACAACCAGTATTACAATCTGGTGATGCAGGGGCTGATTTTCTCAATTCAAGGTTAGACTTTTTTAGGTCCATTACTGTCACCTCTGAGGCAGTTGCGGCAACTTTAGTTGTTTGGGCTGAACCATCAGGAAAATGAGTAACCACATATAAAACATCAAGCGACGAGGGAATCATTAAATCCTTTTCATACACCATTGGATAGGATGCTGCACCTGCACTTAACAAATTTCCATTGCTTATTGGATTCCCATCATAAATTTCAATTTTATGTTTTAGGCTACCGAATGCCCCATTTGTTAGAGGTACAGAAACCCTAATTTTTCGGTCCATCTGGTAATTAAATCCGCTAGGTACAACCATTTCCCCAATACTGCTAACATTACTGGTAAGGTTTGCCTTCTTGTCTTCAGTTGTTGATGAGGTAGATTTTTTACAAGAAGGAGAAAACATTAAGGTAAATGCTGCTAAAAGTAGCAACATGAAAGTTGGAATGTTTTGATGTTTCATATCAGCAAAGGTCAAATAAAAGAGAAAAAAACAACATTAAATTTTGTCAATTTATTTGATTGAATGTTGAAACAATTCTACTATGACTTTTTAGTTTTTAAAAGGTGGTCTTTAAAACTTAGACAGCCCAATGTTGCCCTCTCAAAATTGGATAAAGCACCCTTTAATTCCCATTTTGAACTGCCTACTATTTCAGACTAAATGAATTAAACAAGTGAAATTCTGTGTTTTATTATTTTGGTTTCAATTTTGATATTGCGTATGTTTAAGAAGCCAAAACCGAATGTTCCAAGCCCTGCTAAATAGAATGTATCGAATGAAGATCGGTACCCGCACAGCGATAAGCTATTTCGCGGTTATTATGGTAGTGCTAATCTTCACAACAGCCTCGGTTTTACTATTGCAATACGGAAAAAATATCGATATCAAAATTGCCAGTAGTTTTAGCCCGGTTATTAACGCCATCAAAGACTACCAATATTTAATTGAAGAGAGTGGAAGGCTTAGCATCGATTTATCTATTCAACCGAATGCGGCAAAGAAATTACGTTTACAAAAAATACATGACCGTATTTATACCCGCCAAAAATTACAAGTAATTGGCCTTTGTCAAGAACCTGGGCTAGCAGATGTTAAAAAGAGAATCATTGGCGTTGACAAACGTTTTGAACTTATCATGACCAATGAAAAAGCACTATTGGCTATTTTAGATAGTTCTGTTGCCTATCAAGACACAACCAAGATGCGTGAGGCATTGGTATTACGGGATAAAATTGAAACCGAAATAGGTAAACAAAAACTCATTTTAAGTGAAACAAGCCTACAGGCCATAAGCGTATTCAATAAACTCGACTCCCAAAAATTTGCAAGTTATAGAACCTTAAGTTACTTGTTAATGGTGATGATTTTTGTGATTGTTTTGCTTGGAATTTTATCCATTTATATCACCAATGTAACCATTATCAAACCTATTAAAGAGCTTAGCTCCATATTGGATGAAGTAGGTGCGGGAAAAATTATATCCTTTCAATCACATATAGCCAGAGCTGATGAAATTGGTGAAATGATTACCTCAGCCCAAAAGGTTGTGCAAGGCTTTAAGACTAAAGAGCAAGTTGCAAACGCCATTGGTAAGGGTGATTATGACATTAAAGTTCCGATGCTTAGTAGGCGCGACAGGCTTGGAAAAGCGCTATCTGAGATGAAAGATAACCTCAAACGATCAAAAGAGAAAGAGGCCGAAAATATTAAATCATTAGAGGCCTACACCAACAGGTTAGAAAAGAAAAACAAAGAGCTTGACCAATTTGCTTATATCACTTCACATGATTTAAAAAGCCCACTTCGAGGTATCAATAACCTAACTGAATGGATACAAGAAGATATGGGTGAATCATTAAGTCCAGATTCGGCCAAATACTTCCAAATGTTGAGGGGTAGGGTACATAGAATGGAAAACCTAATCAACTCTATTTTAAAATATTCTAGGGCCGGAAAAACCAATGAAAACCAGGAAGAAACAAGCTCGAAAGAATTGGTTTATGAAGCATTAAACAGCTTAGAGATACCTGAAAACACCTCCATTCTTGTAGATGAAACCCTTCCTATAGTAGAAACAAATAGAAGAGATTTGTTAGAGGTAATGATGGTATTTCTTTCAAATGCCATAAATCATAATACATCTGTAGAACCTGTTATTAATATTACCTATAAAACCAGTGGTTCGCTCATAGAATTTTGTATTGCAGATAATGGTCCGGGTATTTCTGCTGAATTTCATGAAAAGATTTTTACCATTTTCCAGACACTTGAGCGGAGAGACGATGTAGAAAACATTGGAGCGGGTTTGGCCATAGGCAAAAAAATCATTGAAGATTATGGCGGAAAAGTATGGGTAGAATCTAGTCCAGGCAATGGTGCACGGTTCTTTTTTACATGGCCATCACCACAATTTCACGCTTAATATTGATTTTCCTTCAACTCGTCAAGAGCAAACGAATTTAATGTTTGCTCCTTTCTGTATATTTTTGTAACCTTGTTAACGTGTTAATCTAATCATATGGGGGACAAAATGGTGAATATACTATTAGTAGAAGACGACGAGGTGGATGTAATGAACGTAAAGCGTGCGTTCAAAAAAAACAATGTTACAAACCCACTTTATGTTTGTAATAACGGTTTAGAAGCGCTCAATTTCTTAAGAGGGGAAAGGGATCCTTCTATCATAGAAATCCCCAAAATTATTTTACTAGACTTAAACATGCCTAAAATGGGCGGTATTGAGTTCTTAAGAGAAATAAGAAAAGATGATAAATTAAAAAATATCAGTGTTTTTGTGATGACAACTTCCAACGAAGACAAAGACAAAGTAGATGCCTATAATCTGAATGTTGCTGGTTATATCCTCAAACCCCTGAGCATGGAACGATTTATAGAAGCGGTATCTACACTCAACAATTATTGGAAGTTATGTGAATTCCCAGACAAATAAACCTATGAACGAAGGGCTTCAGCAAGCAGAATTTAAACTATTGTTAATTGATGATGATGAAGTAGATGTAATGACTTTTCAGCGGGCGCTGAAAAAATCAGACCTAAAATACTCCCTTAACATTTGTTACAATGCTGTAGAAACTCTTTCTACCATTGAAACCAATACTTTTGATTGTATCTTTTTAGACTACCTACTCCCAGGAATTGATGGATTGCAGCTACTCAGGAAACTGAGAGATATGTCAATCAATACCCCTGTAGCAGTAATGACTTCTCAAGGTGATGAAAAAATTGCGGTTGAGATGATTAAAAATGGTGCGTTCGATTATTTCACCAAAAATGATATCACTCCAGATAAAATATCAAAAGTAGTTCTATCAGCCGTTCGACTTTGGGATGCAGAAAGACAAAGACAAATTGCTGAAAGGAAAATTATTGAAAATAATAGCAGGTTAAATGCGATTCTTGAAAGCACACGCAACTTAATTTATGCTTTTGATAGAAACTTAAACCTCATTTCTTTTAATAGTTCATTCAAAGAAAATTTAGAACATCTATTGAGAGAAAACGGATTGGTGAAAACAGATATTAATCTGAGGGATATTCCCATCCACGAAGATAGAAAAGTTACGCTTATTGATAATATTGAGAAATGCTTTCTTGGAGAACAGTTTACTGTATTAGAACAAGTTAGTTTTAGCAACGATAACAACAAAGAAATTCCTTGGTACGAAACCACCTTCAACCCCATTATTAATGGAAATGGTGACGTAACGGGAGTAGCCATTTATTCTCAAGATGTAACTGAAAAGAAAAAAATTGAGCATGACCTCTTACAGGCAAAAAATGATGCCATTGCAGCTGCTCAAGCAAAATCAGAATTTCTTTCTAATATGAGTCATGAAATTAGGACACCAATGAATGCGATCATAGGCCTAACGGAATTGCTTCTTGAAGAAAAGTTTGAAGGCACAAACCTTGAAAACATCAAGTCTATTAAATACTCAGCCGATAACCTTTTGGTTATTATCAATGATATCCTCGACTTTAGTAAAATTGAGGCGGGTAAAGTTACTTTTGAGAACATTGATTTTGACCTAAGGCACAGGATGAATGAATTGAGGAAAACCTTTGAACATAGAACCAAAGAAAAAGGCTTAGATTTTATTATTGATGTAAATTCAGATGTACCTTCTGCTATTAAGGGTGACCCATATAGACTAAACCAAATTTTGTTTAACCTTGTAGGTAATGCGATTAAGTTTACCTCCGAAGGTTACATAAAGGTATTGGTAAAAATTTCTCAAAAAACAGACAATCAAATCAACCTTCAATTTACCATACGCGACAGTGGTATTGGTATTCCTGCCAGTCAACAATCTAAAATTTTTGAAAGTTTTACTCAAGCAAATACAGATACTACCAGGAAATATGGGGGTACTGGATTAGGGTTAGCCATTACCAAAAACTTGGTTCAGTTACAAGGTGGAGATATTGGAATTGAAAGTGAAGTAGGTGTTGGAACCTCCTTTATTGTGAATATACCATATTCAAATGGAGTAGAAGCTAACCTAGAAAAAAACATCCAAAAGAAGGAAGAACTTTCAGATTTGTCTTCTCTAAATATCTTGTTGGTAGAAGACAATATCATGAACCAATTTGTTGCGAAACAATTCTTCAAAAAATGGAACAATGAACTCATCATTGCCAATCATGGTGCAGAGGCAATAACTATTTTGAGGGAACGAGATGATGTAGATCTTGTTTTAATGGATCTTCAAATGCCAGAGATGAGCGGATTTCAAGCAGCAGAAATAATTAGAGGTGCGAACACCGTGGTGAAAAATCCGAATATTCCTATCATAGCGCTTTCTGCCGATGCCTTCCTAGAAACAAGAAGAAAGGTAATTGAGGCAGGTATGAACGACTATGTAACCAAACCCTTTAAACCAGAAGAACTTTACAGCAAAATTCTTAAATACACCCAAGAAGCTGCACAAGAATAATGAGTATATTTTTAAACCTAGAAGGAGTAACTTTAAGTGCCCTGAATGATAGGTGCAGAAACACCTTAAGCGATTGGATTGGAATTGAATTTTGTGAGATTGGTAGCGATTATTTAGTGGCAAAAATGCCTGTTGATCACAGAACCATTCAACCATTGGGTGTAGTAAATGGAGGCGCCTTTTGTGCTTTGGCAGAAACTGTTGGGAGCATGGCTGCAAACCTTTGTTTGGATCGAACCAAATATGTTGCTTTAGGTTTAGATATTAATGCCAACCATTTGAAAAGTGCTGGAAAGGACTTTGTTTATGGCACAGCCAAACCTTTTCATATTGGAAGAAGTACTCAGGTTTGGGAAATAAAAATTACCGACCACCAGGGTAACCTTTGCTGTATTAGCCGACTTACCATGGCAGTTGTTCCTGTGCATGGAAAATAATCAAACTGCTACTTCCTTTGCGCTTTGCCGGCTTCCAAATGAGTCCGACATTTTCGTTTTCCATGGAAAAGAAGTGCATTTTAACAACTTAGACCCCTTTCAAAACAAATGGAGTTTTGTGATAAGTCCTTATCAAAAAACATCCACCTTTATCAGTATTCCTTTCAGTCATAAGTGTACCCCCCAAACAGTTGCCTTTCCGGCTTCTTTCATTTATAAAGAAAGGAAGCTTGATGAAACCTCGCAAGACCACTATGAACATGTAGTTCAAACAGCTATCAGCGCAATGAGAGAGGGGTCCTATTCCAAAATTGTATTGGCCACTAATTCGATGAAGGAATTGAATGGTTTTGATCCAAATTTATTTTTCCAATCTCTCATAAATGACTATCCCACTGCTTTTGTCTATTGCATTTCCTCGCCAGAAACAGGCACTTGGTTCGGGGCAAGTCCTGAGCCTTTATTGGTAGGAAATGGAACCCAATTTAATACCATTGCATTAGCAGGCACCATGCCAATTGAAAAAGAAGGAATGGAATGGGGAGAGAAAGAAAAACAGGAACAAAAATTGGTTGAAACCTTTATTGAAGAAACTTTACTAAGGTTTTCAAATAAAGTATCATTAGATGGTCCGAACACCAAGAAAGCAGGAAATTTAATACACTTGGCTACCTCATTTCAATTTGAACTCACAAAGGGAAATGTGAATGATTTAATCTTTCAACTTCATCCCACACCAGCCATAGCAGGATTGCCAAAAGAAATTGCTATGGAAGTAATAGAGACACTCGAAAATTTTCCAAGGTCTTATTATGCTGGCTTGTTGGGTATTTACGCCAAAGATTTTGTTCAGTTATTTGTGAACTTACGCTGTATGGAATGGCACCAAAACACCGCAACCTTATATGCAGGAGCGGGAATTACTGCCGATTCTGAGCCAAGGGCTGAATGGAATGAAACCAGAAGAAAAGTTAATTCGTTAGGAAAATTTTTATAAGAATTTCTTTGTTAGTCGATGCACCTATTGATGAAGTCATTTAAAGGCTTCATACTTTTAAATGCAGCAATGGCCTGATTTTTAAATTTAGGAACGCTTGCCTCCTTTAAGGTAAAGTTTTGAACCCAAATGAAACTCTTATGCTTTAAATAATCGATGGCAAGATTGTCTGCCTCATAACCTTTAGGTGGCCTTGCCAGCTTCTCGCCTCCTAATTGGCTAAATTTTTTAAGTGAATCTTTATGAGTGGCAATGGCATGAAATTCTTCATAATTATAATCAATCTCCTGACGCAACTTCGCCAATAACTCTGAACTTGGTTGGTAAGCACCGCCTGCTACAAAAATTTCTTTTGGATCGAAATGAATATAATACCCTGAAAACATTTCTTTTTTTCCGCCTCTATTCATAATGGCGCCAAAATTGGTCTTATAAGGCGATTTATCTTTACTGAACCGAATGTCTTTATTGATCCTAAAAATGCATTTAGAAGCTTCCAGTGGGCCTAAAAGTGGGTCGAAACCTTGGATATCGCTGATTAAATCTTGGACATAAAGAATCCAATCTTTTCGTAGGGCTTCATAGGTAGATCGGTTTTTATCAAACCACTCTTTTGTGTTATTGGCATCTAATCCTTTTAAAAATTTGGCTAAAGCATCAAAATCCATGGTAAATAATTTTATCAAAGTTATACAAATCCCTATTTTTGTCAACTCTTGAACCAATAAGGCTCGGGAAAAATGTAATAACCATGTTTGATAGAGAAAGACCCAGTTTTGAAGACAGCAATAATGTAACAGTTAAACGCTGTTTTTTTGCCTACGAGTTCGCAGTAAACTATATTAAGAATAAAACTACTGCAGACATTGGTTGTGCAGATGGGTATGGTACACATTACCTAGCCGGTTTTTCTACACATACTACCGGAGTTGATTACAGTGAGGCAACCATTCAAGAAGCTAGAAAAAAACATGCATCTATCAAAAACCTAGATTTTAAGTCGGGAAAAGTACCACCCATTCCATTGCCAGATAATAGCATGGATGTAATTACTGCCTTTCAATTTATTGAGCATATACAATCACGTCCAGAATTTATGAAAGATGTGAAGCGTGTATTGAAGCCAGGTGGTGTGTTTTTATGCAGTACACCAAATATAAAAATGAGTATTGCTCGCAATCCATTTCATGTACACGAATATACCTTCGATGAAATGAACAAAGAGGCATCGGCCATTTTTGATTCTATAGAATTATGGGGTGTTCAAGGAAATGAAAAAGTGAACAAATATTATGAAGATAATGCCAAATGGGCTAAAAAGATTTTACGTCTTGATCCATTAGGGATCCATAAACTCATACCTGCATCTTGGTTAGTTGCTCCTTACAACTTTTTAACAACCTTGATGAGAAAAGACCTTAAAAATCAAAACCAAGATACA
>CAILJQ010000184.1 GCA_903834625.1 uncultured Bacteroidota bacterium | reverse complement strand
TGATGGAGAGGTATTCGGCTATTTTTCTAATGGTAAAATTAGGAGAAGGGAAACATACAAACTTGGTTTAATGAAAGAAGGATTTTGTTATACAGCCACAGGAATAGATACCACTTATTTTCCGCATGAAACATATCCCATGTTGGGAAGTAACCCAGATGTATTGTATGAATTTTTAGGTAAAAATATTCAATATCCACCCTTGTGCAGAGAGTTAGCTATTGAGGGTAAAGTTATTTTGAAGTATACAGTTAATATGGAAGGAAAAATAGAAAACCTTCAAGTGTATTATAGCAAACATGAGTTGTTTACCAAAGAAGCTTTAAGAGTAATTAAACTTGCACCAACATACACGCCTGCAACATATGAAGGTAAAAAAATATCTGTGCCAATTACACTTCCAATCAAATTTCAATTAAACTAATATGATATCAAGAATAACCCATCGCAACCTATTTTTTGCCTTTATCCTTGCTAGCTCTTTTTTATATACCAATGAAGCAAAGGCGCAAAAAAATCAGGTACTCACCTTTGCAGAACAAATGCCCGAATTTCCAGGAGGTCAAGAGGCTATGTATACCTTTATTAGCAAAAACATAAGGTATCCAGAAACACTAAGGCAACAAGGAATTGAAGGCAAGGTGGTTCTTACTTTTGTTGTTACCAAAAAAGGAAAAATTAAAAAAATTGAGGTGCATGGAAAACCAGAACCTTTGCTTGCCAAAGAAGCTGTGCGGATGATAAAAAAAATGCCCAATTGGACACCAGGAAAACAAAACAAAAAAACAGTGAACGTAAAATTCACTTTACCAATCAGATTTAAATTAAATTAACGAATGAAAATTTTGATAAGAATAATTTTTTGCCTTTTTATCACAGGCTTTACGTCAAATTGGGCAAGCGCCCAAAGCAAAAACAGCGATTCATCTTTTTACACCTTTGCCGACAAAATGCCTGAATTTAAGGGTGGTACCGTAGCATTGGAAAAATATATTAAAAACAATTTGATATACCCTCCATTGGCTAAAGAAAACAATATTTGGGGAACTCCTATTGCCATTTTTATTGTTGAAAAAGATGGAAGTTTAACCTTCTTAGAAATAACGAGGAGGATTGGCTGGGGAATAGATGATGAGGCAGAAAGACTTGTTAAAAATATGCCATCTTGGAATCCGGGTATCCATAATGGAGAACCAGTAAGGGTAAAATATTACTTACCTATAAAAATTAAATTAGACTAATATGCGCGTACACTTTATATCTATAGGCGGTGCGGTAATGCACAATATGGCCATTGCCTTACATAAAAAAGGGTACCAAGTAACAGGTACCGACGATGAGATTTATGAACCAGCAAAATCTAGGCTAAACAAGTACGGTTTATTACCAGAGAGTTTTGGTTGGAAACCAGAACTCATTACCAAAGATATAGATGCCATTATCTTAGGAATGCATGCGCGTAAAGACAATCCAGAAATAGCCAAAGCCCAAGAATTAGGATTGAAAATTTATTCGTTTCCAGAATACATGTATGAACAAACCAAAGACAAACTTAGAATTGTTGTTGGAGGCAGTCATGGTAAAACCACCACTACTGCCATGATTTTACATGTTTTAAATTACCACAAACTTGAGTTCGATTATTTGGTAGGATCGCAATTAGAAGGCTTTGAAACCATGGTTGGTTTTAGCAATACCTCTAAAATTGCCGTTTTTGAGGGCGACGAATACCTTACTTCTGCCCTAGACCTTCGCCCAAAATTTCATGTATACCAGGCACACGTTGGAATTATTACAGGCATTTCATGGGATCATATCAATGTGTTTCCAACCTATGAAAACTATAAAAGTCAGTTCGTAAAATTTGCCCAAGATATTCCTTCTACTGGAAGCATTATTTACTGTGCCTCAGATGAAGCTGTGAATGCGTTATTGGTTCAAACCGAAACCGCTTGCGAAAAAATTCCTTACCATACTCCCAAGTTTTATGTAAAAGACGGACATTTTATTTTGCCCACTGAAACTACAGGATTAGACC
>CAILJQ010000183.1 GCA_903834625.1 uncultured Bacteroidota bacterium | reverse complement strand
GGAGAAGATGTGTATCTTGGCTTTACCCATATTGAAAGTTTAGAGCAAAAAAGCATGGATGCCATTCTTCAGGAACGCAGGAATAATGGGCCTTTCTTGAGTTTTTCAGATTTTATGGATAGGGTTCCTATGAGTGTATTACAGGTGAAAATATTGATTAAATGTGGTGCTTTGAGGTTTTGTGGTTCAGGCAAAAAGCACTTAATGTGGCAGGCATACTCGCTACAACAAGAACGAAATACACCTGTTCAACAAACAAACAAGAATGTGGTACACGAACCCCAAGCCATGCAAGTGTTGGTGCAACAAATGGTACAGTCTGTTTTGTTTACAAGCCCACATAAAGAATTTACTTTACCCGCCTTAGTACATAATAGCATTGAAGATGCCTATGATGAAATTGAACTCTTAGGCTTCCCTGTGAGCATGACCGATTTTGATTTGTTGCAAAGTGATTACCGCGGTGATGTGATGGGAAAAGACTTGAGCAAATACTTGGATCAAACCGTACGTATGGTAGGCAATTATGTAACCACCAAATCTGTTAAAACAGTACGCGGAGATTATATGGCATTTGGCACCTTTTACGATGTAGAGAGCAACTTCTTTGATACCACTCATTTTGCTCAAAGCTTAGAAAAATACCCGTTTTCGGGCAGAGGAGTGTATCTCATAGAAGGAAAAGTGGTTGAAGAGTTTGGTTTCTATTCATTGGAAGTAAACCGAATGGCTAAACTGCCCACTAAGGCCGATCCGAGGTATTGATGGCTTGCAATTTGAAGGCATTGTTATATCTTTACTTTATGAAAAAAACACAATTATTGTGGATCGCTTGGGTAGTGCTAATGATAGCAGGATGCGGCGGGGGCGATGATTATTATCCTGAATACAATCCCTGTTATTCAAAAATTTTCGACAAACAGGGTAAGGCAATTGCTTTTTTAGGGCTGAATGATACCAATAGAAATTGGATTCCAGAGATTGTAGGTAGTAAAAATATTGCCTTTAAGAAACTTAACATGAACGCTGAAATAACCTACCTTAGAACCGTTGTTGATAGGCCATATTACACCGTAAATGTGAGAACTACTACAACCTACGACTCTGCTTGTAAAAGTAATGTGTACACCAGAGATTTTGCTAATTGTGTGTACGAATTGTTTGGTTATGGGGGATCTCCTGGTGCTAAATTAGACATGTCTGTTATGCGAAAAGCGTTGCCAGGGTCATTTAAACTTGGACCTGTGTTTGATTCGGTTAATTTTTATCAATCAAGTGAAGTGCTTAGATTAACCTTTGCTAACCTTGAGTTTTTGCTTAATCCTAGAACTTTTGTGAATAGTCAAACACAAACTTTTCATTCTAGCATTACTTTTGAAAACGTTACTTATGATAGCGTTTATGAAATGTGGAAACCCGCAAGCGATACAACGTATATCATTCCTCAAGGTATTTACTATTCTTGCAAGGAAGGCATCATAGGCATGTATCTCACCAATAAGGCAGAAGTATGGTACAAAAAGTAAATTACTTTATTTGCCTATTGGTATGGATGTTCGCATCTTGCGGAGAGATTTACATGGAGTGCGAAAAAGAAGAAACCATTACCCTTAAATTGGCCGATTCTAGTTGGGTATACGAGGCTCAGCATGGGGCTTCAAACAATACTTGGGTTTCGAGCAAAGGATTAACGCAGTCTGCCTCCCTAGAAAAAAGATCATATTATGGCTATTCCTACAATTATGAGGTACAAGCTCCTGTAAAGTTAGAAGTTGATAAGTGTAGAAAATACGTTGCAGAACCGTTAAAATTTAACTTTACACCAAGTATTTACCCAGTTTCTTTGGGACTTGACATACTGCATAACCCGTTTACCAAAAGCCTGCAAATAGTCATTACTCAACAAGATTTGAATTCAGATTACAATAACCAGTTTTATGAAGAAGTTACATTTTCTGTTTTAGATACAGCCTTGTTAACTAACTCTAAGTTGAGCAAATATTACTACTCGTATTACGACAATTCTACCCTTTATTATTCTCAGGCCACCTTTTCACCAGGCCTAACAGTTAATTCAGGCAGAACCTTTTCAAACGTATACAAAGTTCCACTTGAAGCTTTTAGGATAATAAGTACTAAAGCGAATGCCATCAGACATGTTTGGATTGCCAAAGAAATTGGCATTGTTCAATATGAAATGGGGGATGGACTTATTTGGAGTATGAAGTAACCTAATACAATTTGTATCCTACTTTCATGCCACCTTGCATCATGTCTGTAACTGTATTAATGCTGTAAATAGGGAAGGGGCCTTGAATTGGAAATACGAATTCATCCATCTTTGATAAGATATTTGGGTCGCTCTTTTGATAAGTGGCTTTTGTTTTCATTACACCTATGCCTATAGAGAAATCAACCACCCATTGTTTAAATTGAATTTGTTTGCCAAAATTCACTATAAAACATGCCCCTTTGATATCATAACTTTCCTTATTTAAGACATCTTCATAAAACCCTGTGATTGGATTTAATTTCCGAGAGTCATACGCAAAACCCGCATCCTGTTGAAACAAGGCAACTTCAGGTTTGATATATAATTTTCTCCAAACATTTTTGGGATTGTTGGCAGGTGTGCCATTAATTATGAATACTCCGGCCCTAGCATAATAGCCACTTCTTTCTGCCTGACCCGTATATTTACTTGCCCACTTACCCATGTAACCCAAACCAAATTCTGGACTAAAATATTTTCTGTTAGCGTGCATTTGATAAGAGGCATACACATTGCCTGTAAAGGGAGCAACTACATCTAATTTAACAATGCCGTTTTTAGGTTTTTGGGCGCCAACATAGGCAGATAATCCAATTGTTAAAAGTAGCAGCAAATAATGTCTGAACCTACAATTCATATGCAATTCTTAGTCCTCCTTGTATAACAAATGTGATGTTGTTAAAACTTAGCAATGCACCATAAATATTGCGAGCATTTGGGTTTTCATTCAAGTAGCTGTAGCTGCTATTATAGTCAAGGTTGTTTTGTTCATAAGCATATGCCAAACCCATTCCCATGAATGCATCAAATTTTGTTCTATTTCCTAGTTTCTTTTGGTATCCTAAATTATAAATTGCACCAAATCCAATTTCATGAAAATAGTAATCCTTGGATACTTTATCATAGCTTCCATTAGTTCTATATCTAACATCATTTACACGATACTTTGAATTGCGTTGCAAGAAAAAAACATCTCGCCTTACATAAAAGCCATCCATTGCCGGATTTTCTATATCTCGCTTTTTCATGTATTTGGTTTGCGGATAATTTTTCTGTCCAGCACGTACCATAAAACCATTTAATTGATTAGCGCCTATCTGCATTCCTGCTCGAGGTAAGAAAACAACCAAACCCAATTCCCAACTTTTATAAGGAGCATATTGCGTTTCGTAGGCAAGTGAAATGTTTCCCAAGAGGGTGGCTGGTAAATCTATTTTTAGCATCCTGCCAGTACTATCAACTTGCGCATGCAATTGACTCATGTTGCATAGCCACACAAGCAATGGTAAAAAATAGGATAGTTTCTTTTTCAAGGAAATAATTAAAGTTGAAAATTACTGAAATTAGAAGATAATACCCAATGTTCATGGCTATTTTCTTCTAATTTAGCCATAAGTCATTGTGATAATCGGTTTTTCTTTTAGATATATTTTTCGCTTCTTGCTATCAAATATTATTTTATGAGAAAACTTAGCCTCTTCATTTGTAGTTCATTCCTTGCTTTTTCTTTGGTTCAGGCCGAACCTATAAAAAAGAAAAAAACGCCTCCACCTGCACCTGCAGATGGCAAAAGTAAAACAGCTTCTATTGCTGATAAAACCAAATCAACAAAGAGGTTGGATGGCTTATTTCCTTTATTTCAAGATACCACTACCGGAAATGTAATGATGTTGATTTCAAAAAATCAATTGGATAAAGAGTATATCTACTTCTCGTATACAGTTGATGGCGTAGTAGCGGCTGGTCATTTTAGAGGAAGCTTTCGCGACAATAAATTATTTACCATCAAACGTAATTTCGATAAACTTGAGTTCATTGTAATGAACACAGGCTTTTATTTTGACCCATCAAATCCTATTAGCAAAGCTTCTGGTGCAAATATTAGCAATGCCATTTTGAGCAGTCAAAAAATTGTAGCAGAAGACAATGCCAAAGGTGAATTATTGATTGATGCAACTGCTTTGTTTTTAAGCGAGAACCTACAACAAATCAAACCATCAGGTTTTCCGGGTATGCCGGGCTTTCAGTTAGGTCAATTAAGTAAAGACAAAACCAAATTTACAAGCCTTCGCAACTATGAAAAAAACACAGATGTTATTGTAGAGTATGTTTATGATAACCCAGCTCCTGTTTATGGAGGGGGCAAGGAGGTTACAGATGAAAGAGCAGTAAGCATTACGGTTCAACACACACTTATTGAAGCACCTGTAAATGATTTTAAACCTAGGTTCGACGATCCGCGTATTGGGTATTTTAGCGAGCAAGTTGAAGATATGACCACCACCGAAGCCGTTGCCTACCGCGATTTAATTCATCGTTGGCACTTGGTTAAAAAGGACCCATCTGCCGCTATTTCTGAACCTGTTGAACCCATTGTTTGGTGGATAGAAAATACCACACCATATGAATTTAGAGCAACCATTAAGGAAGCAGGAGAGAAGTGGAACCTAGCTTTTGAAAAGGCAGGTTTTAAAAATGCTGTAGTTGTAAAAGAACAACCAGATACTGCAACCTGGGATGCAGGCGATATTCAATACAATGTATTACGTTGGACAAGCTCTCCACAACCGCCATTTGGTGGGTACGGACCAAGTTTTGTTGACCCTAGAACTGGGCAGATTTTAGGGGCAGATATTATGTTGGAATATATTTTTGTAACCAACAGATTGCGTCAAGAAAAACTGTTCGTGTCTGAACCAAATGGTGCTTTAAGTGCACAAAAAATGAACTTCAATAATTTCTGTGATGCCCAAGACCATTTGCACCATAGCGCACTTTTTGGTTCGCAAGTATTGGAGGCGCAAGGAATTTCTGATATTCAAAAAAGGGAGTACATGAAGCAATCTTTGTATTATTTGGTTTTACATGAAATGGGACATACCATGGGATTAAACCATAACATGAAGGCAAGTCAGATGTTAAAACCTTCTCAAATACATAACCAACAACTTACTCGCGAAATTGGATTAATAGCTTCTGTAATGGATTACCCAGCAGCTAATGTTAGCAACGACAAAAGCAAACAAGGAGATTTCTTCACCACCCGCCCAGGTCCATACGACCTTTGGGCTATTGAATTTGGGTATGCAACTTCTTTGACTGATCCGAACCAAGAGAAAGAACGCGAACTAAAATTACTTTCTCGTGCAAATGATACCTTGTTGATTTTTGGAAATGATGCAGATGACATGCGCGGCGTAGGAAGTGGAATTGACCCAAGAGTGAATGTAAATGATTTAAGTGGCGATGCTATAACGTACAGCGTAGATAGAATTAAACTGAGCTTGTCATTAATGGGTAAGTTGAAGGAGAAATATATTAAGCCGAACCAAAGTTACCAAGAATTAAGACAGGCATATGCTGTGGCTCAAAATGAATATTTCCAAGCTACCAATGTAATGGTTAAATATGTAGGCGGAATTTATGTGAACCGTGCATTTGCTGGTCAGCCTGGTGCAGGAAAAGCATATACACCCGTTCCTTTAGCAGATCAAAAACGTGCCATGAATGCATTGGCTACCTATGCGTTTTCAGCCAATGCCTTTGGTGTTCAAAACGATTTATATCCTTATCTTCAAAATCAGAGAAGAGGTTTTGGATTCTTTGGCTCTAATGAAGATCCTAAAATTGGCGAACGTGTATTAGGTTACCAGAAAACCTTGTTATCACACCTTACTAGTGCAACGGTATTGAAACGCATGAGTGATTCACGCATGTACGGCAATTCATACTCGGTAGCTGCCATGATGGATGATTTAACAAATGCCATTTTTAAAGGCGATAACGGCGCGGTGCCTGCAGTAAGGTATAATTTGCAGTTGGCTTATGTGGATAGACTTATTAGCATGGTTCAATCACCAGCTTTTGATGCTTCCTCACAAGCTGCAGCCTTAGCTCAATTAAAAGCTATTGAAAGAATGCCCGCAGGTGCCAGTGCAGAAGCAAAAGCGCATACATTGTTATTGAACCAAAAAATTAAGCAAGGTTTGGAAAAATAACACCCCATATTACAGTCAAATAACTGTTTGTAATCATCTAATTTGCAGCAGTTTAAATAAAAAATTCCGGATTGCGGTCGGTTTGGAGCATTTCAACCCTACATTTGCAATCCGGAATTTTTGCTTATTTGCTTAAAGTGCGCCCTTTTCTTATGGCATATACCTGCAAGATATTCCGGATTAACTATTAACTATTCAACATGAAATTATCTCAGTTCAAATTTGCCTTTAACGAAAGCCTTATTGCTAAATATCCTACCGACGCCCGCGATGAATCTAAATTGATGGTAATCAACAGAGAAAAAGGAAAGATTGAACACAAAAAATTCTCTGATATTTTAGGAATGTTTAACGACCGTGATGTAATGGTGTTAAACAACACCAAAGTTTTTCCAGCGCGTTTATATGGAAGTAAAGAAAAAACAGGTGCCAAAATTGAAGTGTTTTTGTTGCGTGAATTGAACAAAGAGATGAAATTGTGGGATGTGTTGGTAGATCCTGCGCGCAAAATTCGTGTTGGTAATAAATTGTATTTTGGGAACGATGATTTGGTGGCTGAAGTAGTAGATAATACCACAAGTAGAGGTAGAACCATTCGCTTTTTGTTTGATGGCAGCGATGAAGAATTGCGCAAATTGATTGATAAGTTAGGAGAAATGCCTATTCCTAAATACATGGGCCGTGATGTTGAAAAAACCGACAAAGAAAGATTCAATACCATTTTCGCCAAAAATGTAGGTGCTGTTATTCCTCCAACAGCAGGCCTGCACTTTAGTCGCGAGTTAATGATGCGTTTAGAAATCAAAGGTGTTCGTTTCCCAGAACTTACTTTACACAATGGCTTGGGCTCATTTAGAACCGTAGAAGTAGAAGACCTTACCAAACATAAAATGGATTCTGAATACTACGAAATACCGCAGGAAACTGCAGATGTAGTAAACAGCGCCCTGGTAGAGAAAAAGAGAATTGTTGCCGTTGGTAACTCTGTAATGCGTGCCCTTGAATCTTCTGTTTCATCTGCAGATAGGTTAAACCCATTATCTGGTTGGACAGATAAATTCCTTTTTCCTCCGCATGATTTTAAAATTGCCAATGTGTTGATTTCTAATTTTCACCCACCAGAATCTACCTTATTAATGGCAACTGCAGCTTTTGCAGGCTTTGAATTGTTAGAAGAAGCCTATAACGAAGCCATTAAAAAGAAATACCGCTTCTTGGCATATGGTGATGCCATGATCATTATCTAATTTTCCTTTTCTGGCATGAACCGATTTGCCATAATAGTAGCTGGCGGTAAAGGACTGAGGATGGGGTCTGATTTGCCAAAGCAATTTATGTTGCTTCATGGCCTTCCCGTTTTAATGCATACCCTCAATAAATTTGCCTCTGTAGGGAATGTAAACATCATTTTAGTTTTGCCTGAAAATCAATTTGAATATTGGCAAGAACTCTGTGTTAAGCATGATTTTCAAATTCCTCATGAGTTAACTGCGGGCGGACTTACACGGTTTGAATCTGTGAGCAATGGATTAAAATTGTTACCAGAAGAACTAAGCCTAGTTGCCATACACGATGGTGTTAGACCAATGGTAAGCGCAGAAATGATAGAGAATAGCTTTCAAATAGCAGCAGAGAAAGGTAATGCTATTTGTGTGGTTCCCTTAAAAGATTCTCTAAGAAAGCAGGAATTATTAACGAACCACAGTGTGAACAGAGCCAATTATTATTTGGTTCAAACACCGCAAACCTTTCTATCAGCTCAAATAATACATGCTTATCAAAGTGCGACCCACGATAATTTTACCGACGATGCGGGTGTATTGGAAGAAAGCGGAAGGTCTATTGTAATGGTAGAAGGTAATTATAAAAATATCAAAATAACTACACCAGAAGACCTAGCAATAGCAGAGGTGTTAATGAAATAAATCTACTTGCTAAAAAACTCCTTGATAAGGTAGGGTATAATTAACCACAACAAACCTTTTACTAGGAAAAATAAAAATCCAGCGAAGCCCAACCGCTTAAACCAAAGTTTGAATTTACTTCTACCTTTGTGACTCACAGGGCACTCCAATGGCTTATCTTGTATGTTTTCTATACTCTTCACAGGCTATTTAACACGGCAAAAATAGATTAGTTTTTTGATTTGCCAAATCTTCAAAAACCATATAGAAATATTACACAAGAATATTACTTAGCAGTATACCTATATATGATTACTTGGTTCTTTTTGATATCATAGTTTCTTACAATGGCAAGCTCATTTCCATTGGCATCTAAATCAATATCTAATACATCACAATTTTGCATGTCGCAATAGGGCTTAAGTGCTGTATTCATTTGTAATTTCTTAATCCTACTGTACATATTATTGTTATCTACACAATACCCATCTAGGTTTAATTGCTCGTAATTTCCCATCTGAACTTCATTAAAAACAGTATTACCTTGAGGGTTGAATACCACCATTTGGTTCAGTGCTTCTTCTTGCACATTGGTTCTACCTTTTACAACGCTAACCAATACTTTAGGACCTTTGTGCGCGATAACAGGTGGAGCAGGAACAGATAAGCCGTCGTTCTCTACCAATTTGTATTTTTCATTATTAATGAGTTCAAACTCTTTGTGCCAAAATAGCTTCATCACATTGCTGTTTGGATCCATTCCATAATTGGCAACCATAAATCCGGTTTTACCATTCTTTATAATCAAACAACTTACAATAAAACTTTGCAACACTGGGTTCAAACTAAAAGATGCGTCTTTACCTATCATTTGAGTTCCTGGCATCACAAAATTATCAAGTAAAAGCTCTCTAAATAACTGAAAATCCTCATCGTAAAATGCTAAATGATAGGCAATCGCATTGGGGTCGTACTCTGCATTGGCACCCTTTTTGGCCAAAACATAATACCCTCCACTTTCGCCAACCAATTGCCATCTACCTTGAAATTTTAAATTCTCTAGTGGAGCGCCACTTGGAACGGGAATATCTATCTCACTTAATATGTTCTGTTCTGGACTCATCAGATTAATTTGAAACAAGTGCAAATAATCATGACCATCATATACCTCAAACATCATCTTACCCATTTGCGTAAAATGAAACCTGAAAATCTGGTCTTGGTTCAAACCGATATCTTCTAAATCAAACTTCTTAACCAATAGCTCTCTTCCAGTAAAATCAAGCACTCTAACAGTGTATTTAGTGCTCAACCTATCAATAATAAAAATATTATTTTTGGTAGCATGCATGGTAAACTGCCCATTAGTAGTAACTTTAAAAACAGCTTTTTTACTAAGGTCTTTGCTGTAATAATAGATGTTATTTAATAAGGCAGCATCCTTTCCCACACCCTCATCTACATCTTTGTTTTTATTAAAAATGAGCGCAAACCCATGATCTCCTAAATCAAAGTATTGGTTGCAATATCCGCCAGTAGAGGCCTTGTCTAAGATAATTTTTGATTGAGAATAGGTAGGGGATACCTCTAAGCACAGAAAGGCAATGATAGCAAAAAGGCAGTTGAAGACATTCCTCATCTTTGGTAGAATTAATTCTATCAAAGATGCTTTGATTGATGGTAAAATACCAATAAACATTTGACTGATTTTACACAGAATTGATTAGGTTGTATCTAAAACAACCCACCAGATGAAGAAATTTTTAAAATACTTATTGCTTACGTTTCAATTGCCAATTTGAGCTTCCATTTTCAAGTACTTTAACTTCTTTTCCTTCATGTTGAGAGAACAAATCACCCGCGCTATATGCTGCAATAGCACTAAGGTCGGGTCTATTTATCTTCAACATTTCTGGTTCAAAATATTTTTGAATGAAATTGGTATCGAAATCGCCTTTAATAAATGCTTCATGGTGCATCACAAAACTACCAAAGCTCAGCGTCGTTTCAATGCCGCTTATTTTGTAATCAGCAATGGCTCTAATCATCCGGGATATGGCTTCTTCTCGGCTCGAACCGAAAGTAATGAGTTTGGCTATCATTGGATCGTATTGAATTGGAATATCCATTCCTTCTTCAAAACTATCATCAACGCGAACACCATACCCTTGAGGCAATTTATAGCTCACTAATTTGCCAATATCAGGCAAAAAGTTGTTCATTGGATCTTCTGCGCAAACCCTTAGTTCAAGCGCATGACCTTTAATTTTTAAGTCTTCCTGTGTATATCCTAATTTTTCACCGCGGGCAATTCTTATTTGCTCTTTCACCAAATCTAATCCTACTATTTGCTCTGTTACAGGGTGCTCAACTTGCAAGCGTGTATTCATTTCAAGAAAGTAGAAATTCAATTCATGGTCAACCAAAAACTCTACTGTTCCAGCACCATAATAGTTTGAAGCTTTAGCAACGTTCACAGCAGCTTCCCCCATTTTCTTACGCACTTCAGGGGTTAAACAAGAAGAGGGGGCCTCTTCTACTAATTTTTGGTGACGACGTTGAATGCTGCACTCGCGCTCAAACAAATACACCACATTCCCATGTTGATCTCCCAAAATTTGTATCTCTATATGTTTGGGTGAGCCCACAAATTTCTCAATAAAAACTGCGTCGTCGCCAAATGAAGCCAATGCCTCAGATTGTGCCATACGAATAGCTTCTTCAAATTCGGCTTCGGAATTTACAATTCTCATCCCTTTCCCGCCACCTCCAGCAGAGGCTTTTACCAATACAGGGTAACCAATTCCATTCGCAATTCTTTTGGCTTCAGCTACATCTCTTAAAGCTTCTTGGGTGCCAGGAACCAAGGGTACATTAAATTGGGAAACCGCTTGTTTAGCCCCAATCTTACTTCCCATTGTTTCCATACTTTCGGCTGATGGACCTACGAAAATTAAACCTGCCGCTTTTACTTTTCTGGCAAAATTTGCATTCTCGCTCAAAAATCCGTAGCCCGGATGAATGGCATCTGCACCTGTTTCAATTGCCACATCAATAATCTTATCACCTAATAGGTAACTTTGACTGCTAGGTGGCGGGCCAATACAAACAGCTTCATCTGCATATCTAACATGGAGTGCTTTTCTGTCTGCTTCACTAAAAACGGCAACTGTTTTTATTCCCATTTCTTTGGCTGTGCGCATTACACGTAAAGCAATTTCTCCTCTGTTGGCTATTAGTATCTTTTTCATGGTTAAACTATCAAGAAGACAAAATTAACAGAATTATATAAAAGCGCTATTAATTCCTTGTTTAACGCCCTTTTCAAGTATTTAACCTGCACAACCATAGTTGAATAGGATTATATCTACTATTTTATTCATTTATGATTAACTTTGGAAGGTTTCCTTGTGGGTATATTCCCAATATTTATTCTATTGTATAAAAATGAAGATTATTAAGTTTCACAGTGAACAGGAAAGACAAAAACTGTTCAGCAAAGAACTACGACAAAATGTGAATGCCTATTTTAAAGAAAACAACCTTTCTACCAAAGGTAATTTTACCATGATTTTAAAAACCATTTCGGTTTATTCCCTTTTTCTTCTGCCTTTTTTTGCTGTTTTATACTTAAATCCTTCTTTTGGTGTTTCTTGGTTGCTATATATTCTTATAGGAATAGGCACGGCAGGAGTTGGAATGAGCGTAATGCATGATGCATTACATAATTCCTATTCAAAACACAAATGGGTTAACAAGGTAATGGGATGGAGTATGTATGTTATAGGTAGTAATGTGTTTAATTGGAAAATTCAACACAATATTTTCCATCATGCCTACACCAATATTGATGGATTAGATGAAGATATAAGGACGCGTGGAATCATGCGCTTTTCTGAACATACACCTGTTGAGCCTATACACAAATACCAACATTTATATTCATTGCCTATGTATAGTATGATGACACTTGCTATGTTGGTTGGTGATTTACCAAGACTAATTAGATATTACAAAGCCGGTTTAATGAAACAACATTTAGGAAATCCTTTCAAAGAGTTTTCTATTTTGATTGCTGTGAAAATAATTTATCTGTCTGTATTTATTGGACTTCCCATATTAAACACAGACCTATTATGGCACCAAGTGCTCATTTGTTTCGCATCTATGCATTTAATAGCTGGTTTTATTTTTGCATTGACCTTTCAAATGGCACATATCGTTGAAGGGGTAGCACAACCATTGCCAGATGAACATCAGGTTGCAGAAAATGAATGGGCAGTTCATCAATTGATGACTACTGCGAATTTTGCTCCTAACAACCACCTCTTAAATTGGTATGTAGGTGGCCTAAATTTTCAAGTAGAGCACCATTTGTTTCCAAATATTTGCCACATGCATTATCCTGCCATTTCTAAAATTGTGGAGGCTACTGCTAAAAAATATGATGTACCTTATTTGTCAAACCCAACTTTATTTTCAGCTGTCCGTTCCCATCTTAGAAGGTTAAAAGAACTGGGCAGAGTTTCAATAAATGAATCCAATACTGCAACTCATTAAAAAAGAACTTGTTCTAGAGTGGAGACAACGTTATGCCCTAAATGGCATTTTGTTGCAAGTTTTATCGTCGGTTTTTGTTGTTTACCTAGCTATTAAAGTCTTAAACAACAATACTTGGAATGGCGTATTTTGGATAGTGATGCTTTTTATTTCAATAAACAGCATTGCCAAGAGTTTTATAGGAGAGGGAAAGGGGAGGAACTTGTATTACCACATGTTGGTTAAACCACAGCATTTATTACTAGCCAAATTCATTTATAATGCTGTTCTGAACCTAGTATTGGCCATTTTGTGTTTGGGAACATTCATTTTATTGATGGGAAATCCCATTCTTTCCGGATCGTTGTATGTATGGGTTACCTTGTTGGGCTGTTTGGGGTTTGCAGCTACATTTACCATGCTGTCTGCCATTGCATCTAAAGCAGGGAACAGTAATTTGTTGATGCCTGTATTAAGTTTGCCCATTATCATCCCGCTATTATTAATTCTTATAAAAGCAGCAAAAAGGGCCATGGATGGTCTCGATCCAGATTTGATTTATAAAGACCTAGGAATACTGTTTGCCTTTAACCTGTTGGTGATCACACTTGCCTATATTTTGTTTCCAAGTGTTTGGAAAGAATAAGGCCTGAAAACGAAGCTCTTGGAACTTCGAACTTTTCTAACGTCCTTTGCAGGTATCAATCACAAGGGCTTTTAACCCTTTAATGTTTTGAAAAATGAGTAAAAAAGGAAGAATTTTAGTGGCCATGAGCGGCGGTATAGATAGTACTGTAGCGGCCGTAATGTTAGCTGAAGAAGGCTATGAAGTAGTAGGTATTACCATGAAAACTTGGGATTACCAAAATAGTGGAGGAGGTAAAAAAGAAACAGGTTGTTGTAGCCTCGATTCAATCAATGACGCCAGAGCTATTGCAGTTCAATATGGCATCCATCATATGATTTTAGATATTCGTGATGAATTTGGAGATTATGTAATCGACAATTTTATTGAAGAATACTTGGCGGGCAGAACCCCAAATCCATGTGTATTATGTAATACCCATATCAAATGGGAGGCGCTTCTTAAAAGAGCAAACCAATTAGACTGCGAGTTTATTGCTACTGGACATTATGCCCAAATTAGGACTGAAAATGGGAGGAGGGTTATTAGCAAAGGAATAGACCATCACAAAGATCAAAGTTATGTGCTATGGGGTTTAACTCAGGAAAGTTTGGCTCGAACACGATTCCCATTAGGAGGATTTCATAAAACAGATATCCGCCAAATGGCTATAGATAGAGGTTTTACAGAACTCGCCAAAAAAAGTGAAAGCTATGAAATATGTTTTGTGCCTGATAATGATTATCGTGGTTTCCTAAAACGAAAAGTAGATGGATTGGAGGAGCGCGTTGATGGGGGCTTGTTTGTAAACCAGGAGGGCAAAATATTGGGAAAACATAGAGGTTACCCATTTTACACGGTTGGTCAAAGAAAAGGTTTAGAGATAGCCTTGGGCGAACCCATGTTTGTGCTAGAAATAAGGCCTGAAACCAATACAGTGGTGCTTGGGAGGGAAGAAGAATTGCAGAGAAACGGAATGTGGGTGAGAAATATTAACTTGCAGAAATACGCTCAAATAGAATCACCTATTGAAACTATAACCAAAGTAAGATATAAAGACGCAGGCACCAGCGCCACAATATTCCAAGAAGAAAATCGTATGAAGGTTGACTTTCATTCATTGGTAAAAGGTATTGCTCCAGGACAAAGCGCTGTGTTTTATGAAGGGAACGATGTAATAGGCGGTGGGTGGATTGAAAAAAGTTTCGACATTAATTAACCTATTCTCACCCAATGAGGAATTACGCAATTGTATGTTTTATTTTTATCCTATTTGCAGGTAGTTGCACAAAAAATGAGACCATATCATCTGCTAATTTAGGTTATTCCTATTATCCAGTAGATTCTGGCTGGGTAAAGATTTATGCTATAGATTCTATAGCTTTTGACGATAACAACCAAAGCATAGACACCTTTCATTTTTTGCTTCAAGAGCGATTTTTAGGCAATATAATGGGTATTGAAGGAGAAAATTACCGCGAAATTGAACGCTCGGTTCAAACCGATACCAATAATATTTGGGAGCCTAGAAACAGCTATTTTGTTAGTAAAACCAACAATAATATTCAAGTTTTTGAAGAGAATATTCGCGTGGTTAAATTGGTATTTCCTATAGGAAACGTGTTAAGTTGGAACGGTAACCATTACAATAATTTAGGTCGGAAAACATTTTTTCTGCAAAACATCAATAAACCGTTTAATAATGGGGATACAACTTTTGGTAATTGCATAATTGTTCAAGAAGCACTGGCGAATAATGCCATTGAAGAAATTTTAGTAAAGAGTATCTACCAAGATGGAATTGGTTTGGTAGATGCAACTAATAATTATGTAAACACCCAAAGAGCTGGGAAATCTGGTTACAAGGTTCGACAAAAACTCATATCTTTTAAATACCCATGAGACTGCTAATCGCACTGCTTCTATTAACTGCCTTCTCGGCTTCTGCCCAGCAAAAATTTTACTTTGTAGCCTTTAAAGATAAGCCTCATTACAAGGAGCAAATGTACAAACTGCAGGATTACTTGTCTATTAAAGCGATTGAAAGAAGGACAAGAAATAGAGTGCCATTAAACATGAATGATGTTCCTCCAGAAAAGGAATACCTAGATAAATTAGCCGATTTACCACTTATGATGTATGGGAATAGTAGGTGGTTTAACGGAACTGTAGTTTTGAGTGATGTTAAAAGCATCAGTGATTCTATCAAAGCTTTGCCTTTTGTGGCATCTGTTACCTACCTGGGACCAGCTTATTTTTATGAGGAAGAAGACAACGCTAAAGAAAACAGCTTAGAAAATCAATTGAATATTTTGGAACAGGCTTTTGAAAACAAAAAAGGAATAAAAGACAGTGTTTGGGCGGGTAGAAGTTATAAGCAAATTAACCAATTAAATGATTTAACCATTTTACAAAATGGTGTAGGAGGGAAAGGAGTACTCATAGCTGTTTTAGATGCAGGCTTTCAAAACCTCGATCAATTACCCCCTTTTCAGCACTTATTACGAGAAAAAAGAATTGTAGCCGCTTATGATTTTGTAGAAAAAGAAGAGGAAGTATTTGAAGATGATGACCACGGGTTATCTGTGATGAGTTGTTTAGCTGCGAACCAACCCGGATTAATTATGGGTACCGCGCCGCAAGCGAACTATCTTTTATTAAGAACTGAAAACGCGGCCACTGAATATTTGGTGGAAGAATATTTTTGGGCTCTCGCCGCAGAATTTGCTGATAGCGCAGGTGCAGATATTATCAATAGCTCACTTGGTTATTCAAAGCATGATGAAAAATCGATGGGCCACAAGTATAGTGAGCTTGATGGGAAGACCACTTTGGTGACCCGTGCAGCAGAAATTGCTGCCTCGAAAGGTATATTAGTGCTGGTAAGTGCAGGAAACGAAGGCGATGACCCATGGCGCCAATTGTGTGCTCCGGCCGATGGTCCACACGTATTAACTGTTGGGGCTATCGATCGTTTTGGGTCATATGCCGGATTTAGTTCTGTTGGTCCTACCGCAGATAGAAGGCTAAAACCAGACTTGGTAGCTATGGGTAAAGGAGCAACCTTAATCTCTGGTGACGGGAAAATTTTTGAGGGAAATGGAACCTCATATTCTTGTCCGCTTATTAGCGGGGCTGCTGCACAAATGCTCCAATTAGCACCTCAAACAAGTGCTGAAAAAATAAAAGAAGCTCTTACTTTAAGTGCAAATCAATACTATAAGGCAGATAAATATATTGGCGCAGGGCTGCCAGATGTAGCGCTGGCCATAGCAATGGTAACTGCCAAATTAGATACACTCATTGATATCCGTGAATTACCAGACATGAATTGGCATTTAACTTTTTATGTAAGAACCAACCAAAAAGTAAATATAATTATCAAAGAACCTATAACAGGGGAAATTGAAAGGCAAAGCCTAACCTTAAAAAAAGGATTGAACAGGA
This sequence comes from uncultured Bacteroidota bacterium, assembly GCA_903834625.1. Taxonomy (GTDB): domain Bacteria; phylum Bacteroidota; class Bacteroidia; order UKL13-3; family UKL13-3; genus B1. The sequence continues at coordinate 5,522 of CAILJQ010000183.1, read as the reverse complement.
TTGCCATCAAAGGACACAAAAAACGCCCAGCAGGATTGTACCAGCTGAGCGTTGATTTTCAAAATCGCACTGTGGTCCGCGATTTTATGAAGCCTTAACTTTTTCTTGGTTCAACGAAGGGATGTTGAAATTTAATAAAGCAAAAGTTCCAAACAATAAGGTATTGTATACTAAATCTGATAAAAATGTATTTTGGAAAAATGGCAATCCTGCAGCGTAGCTGTTGATGATACCTGCCATATCATGAGTATATAATGGACTCAATGTGCTTGGGTAAAAAAATACAAAATTGGTAATAAGGAAAAATACAATAGAAGATGCTACAGAGCCTATGGCAACATTATACCAAGTAAGATTCTTTCTTAATTGGGTACCAATAAATATAGATGCGGCAAAACCTGCATAGGTAATTAGCATTTCTATGCCATAAAAACCTAAAAATACATCACTCACCAACATGGCAGCAATAGGTATTAAATAAGCTAAGTATTTTCTACTTAAATAAGCTCCACCAAATAGGGCAATAGCTCCAATTGGACTGAAATTAGGAGCGTGTGGAATTAAACGTAAAAACGCTGCTGTAAAAATCAAAGCAACTATGGTTAGTACTCTTTTGTTCATGTGGCGAAAATAAGAAGCTTTTTATACATTCCAATACGCAATTGTCAAACTATATTCAGAATATCCACCTAATTATCCCCAATCTATATTTTTCCGCCCAAAATGGGTTTATCCCTTTTATAAAAAAACTTGTCGCACTCAAAAGAAAGTAGCTAAATTGCGCGCTGCAAAAAGTATTATTGCACTACTTGTCGCATTTAAAACGAATCAACAAACAAAAACCAATAATAGAAACAAAATGAAAAAAGGTTTATTATTCGCAGGTGTTTTTGCTTTATTAATGAACACTTCATTAGTAAAAGCTCAGGCTCCGGCTGCTGCAAACCCCAACCAAACAGTATTGCTTGATGAGGTAACCGCTGCCCCGGGTGAAATGAAAATTTCTTACAAGAAGTACCGTTTACCTAACGGTTTAACCCTCATTATTCATGAAGATCATTCAGATCCAATTGTACATGTTGAGGTAACTTACCATGTTGGGTCTGCACGCGAAACCCCAGGAAAATCTGGATTTGCCCACTTCTTTGAACACATGATGTTCCAAGGGTCTATGCACGTGAAGGATGAAGAACATTTTAAAATTGTTCAAGGTGCGGGTGGTCAAATGAATGGTACTACCAATCGCGATCGTACAAACTATTTTGAAACTTTACCTGCAAACTATCTTGAAACAGCCTTGTGGTTAGAAGCAGATAGAATGGGTTTCTTGTTGGATTCTGTTACCCAAAAGAAATTTGAAGTTCAAAGAGCAACTGTTAAGAACGAAAAAGGCGAACGTGTTGATAATGTTCCATACGGGAAAAGAGGCGAGATAAATGATGCTGCTTTGTACCCGCAAGGACATCCATACAGTTGGCCAACCATTGGTTATTTGGAAGATTTAGATCGAGTAAATGTTGACGATTTGAAAAACTTCTTCATGCGTTGGTACGGTCCAAACAATGCTTGCGTAGTTATTGCTGGTGATGTTAACACAGAACAAGCCATCAAATTAACTGAAAAGTATTTTGGCCCAATTCCAAGAGGTCCAGAAGTTCGTCCAATGCGCGTTGAGCCTGTTCGTTTGCCAGATAATAAGTATGTAAATTATGGCGACAATGTATTTGCACCTATGTATGCCTTTACATATCCTTCTGTAAAATCTTACCACGCTGATGAGCCTGCACTAGATGTATTAGGTTATATCTTAGGTAATGGAAATAACTCTATTTTATACAAAAACTTTATTAAGCCTGAACCACAAAAAGCCATTCAAGCTGTATCTTTCAACTCAAGTTCAGAATTGGCAGGGGAGTTTGGTGTTATTTTCGTAGCCATGCCAAATTTTGAAGGTGATAATGATATTGAAAAAGGCTTTATGGCAACCTTAAATGAGTTTGATGCAAAAGGAGTGAATGACGACGATGTAAACCGTGCGAAAGGTCAGTTTGAAACCAGCATCATTCAAGTAATGAACAGTGTTGCAAGCAGAGCAAGCGTTTTAAGTTCAACTTGGTATTTAAGTCATGGCAATACCAAACTTGAAAAGTTTAACCTAAACGATGAATTGGCGCGTTACCAAAAAGTAACCAAAGAAGATGTTATGCGTGTATTCCGTCAATATATTAAAGGTAAGAACTATACACTCGTAAATATTTTCCCTAAAAAGGCAAATGCAGCTGCAAACAAAGAAGAAACAAAAGAAGTTTCTAGCTCGGGAGCTGCTACTAAAACTGAATTAGAATACAAAGGATTATCATATACAGTTCCGAAAGATAACTTCGACAGAAGTAAGCGTCCTGATGCAGGTGCCGCTAAATCAACTGAAATTCCTAATTTTTACGCAACCAATTGGTCAAATGGTATCAAAGTAATTGGTACTGAAACCAAAGAGTCACCTGTAATTACCATCTTATTAAACATGAAAGGTGGAAATATTGCCGTTGGTGATCCTGCAAAAACCGGCTTGGCCAGCTTAACAGCAGATATGATGAGTGAAGCTACTCAGAATTATACCAGCGAACAATTTGAAAATGAATTAGACAAATTAGGAAGCTCTATTAATTTCGGAGCAGGTTCAGATAACCACTTCATGCAAGTTGTTTGTTTGAAAAAGAACTTAGACGCTACCTTAAAATTGGTTGAAGAAAAATTACTTCGTCCTAAATTTAATGCAGATGAATTTAAATTGAATCAATCTCAAAACTACCAAGGCATTAGCTCTCAAAAATATGATGCAGGTGCTACTGCAGATTTGGCTTTCTCTAAATTAATTTATGGTAAATCTATTGCTGGTGAACCAGTAGGAGGTACTTTAAAGTCGATTAAGGCTATGACCATGAAAGATGTTCAAAGCTACTACGACAGATTCTATGCTCCTGATTTTGCTACCCTAACAATTGTGGGTGACGTGAGTGAGCAAGAAGTGCTTGCCAAGTTAGCATTTCTTCAAAACTGGAAGAAAAAAAGTGTTGTTTTCCCTCCACTTCCAACTCCTCCAGTTGCCAATGGTACTGCTAAACAAGTAATGTTGGTTGACAAATACAAAGCTGCACAATCAGAAATTCGTATCGGAAATATTGGTCAAACCTACGATTGGAATGGAAAATTCTTTAAAACAAACGCTATGAACTACCCATTAGGTGGTAATTTTAACAGCCGTTTGAATTTAAACTTACGTGAAGATAAAGGTTTCACCTACGGAATTCGTTCATACAATACAGGTTACCGCGATCGTCCAGGTGTGTATGAAATTGCTACAGGCGTTCGTACCTCATCTACCGATAGTGCTTTAAGAGAAATTATGTATGAGGTAAACAACTACCGTGATAATGGTATTAGCGATGAAGAATTGGAATTCATGAAGAAATCAATTACTCAAAGTGATGCCTTACGTTATGAAACCAATTTCCAAAAAGCCAGTTTCTTAAATCGTTTGTTGGAATATGATTTGCCAAAAGACTATATCCGTCAGCAAAACCTAACCATCAAATCTCTTACAAAAGAAGAAATCAACGCCATTGCAAAAGAAATTTTGCAACCAGATAAAATGATTATTTTGATTGTGGGCGACAAAGAAAAAATTAAAGTGCCTGTTGAAAAATTAGGATACAAAATTGTAGATTTCAAAGAAGTAGAAGTTGCTACTTACGAGAAAAACTAAGTTTTAAGATTTTAAAAAGCCCCGAATTTTCGGGGCTTTTTTTTGCCCAAAATTAAATCATTGTAAAGGAGTGGGGCAAAATTCAAATTTTGGTTCCTAAATCATAATTCCTAAAAATTAAAATACATACATTTGCGTCAAAGAAACTTGGAGAGAACCTTTTTTGAATTTTATTGACTTATTAATAAAATGGCACGGTTTTATTAGATGTGTCAAAGATTCGGTTCGAACCAACCCTTAACCCGTTTTAAATATGAAAAAATTATTGTTAGCCCTTCTGGCAATGTTAAGCTTACAAGCATTTGCTCAGAAAAGTATGGTAGAAAGTGCTGCCATTTATTTACGTAACAGCGAAATGGAAGACGCTAAAAAGTCGATTGATGCTGCTATTTTAAATGAAGAAACCAAAAACGATCCTAAAGCTTGGTATTATTATGTGGCTATCCTTGATACCATATACAGAAATCCAGCATATGAAAGTTTATCTGAACCAGATTTGGCGGAAAAATTCTACAATGGTTGTAAAAAATGTATTGAGTTAGATGTAAAGGGTAAATACAAAGATTATTGTAAAGACCAAGCTATCTTAAACAGTGCGTTCATGACCTTCAATAAAGGGATTAACGCTTATGAAAATAAGGAGTATGCAAAAGCCATTAATTATTATCAAATGGTATTGGATGTATTTCCATACGACAACAATGAGGTATTAAAGAAAAACAACCTCTCAGAAAAGAACATTTACCTGTACATGGCATATTCAGCCATACAAGGTTCAGACAACACCAAAGCAAAGGTGTATTTGCAAAAATTAATGGACTTAAACTACGATGACCATTTGATTTACATGCAAATGACCAATATTTATTTGGAGGAAAAGGACACTACAACTGCCTTAAAGTTTGTTGACTTAGGTAGAACAAAATACCCAGCTGAGAAGGATTTGATTAACCAGGAATTGAATATTTACATTGCCATGAACCGTCAGGATATTTTGATTGACAAGCTAAATGCGGCAATTGAACTTAATCCAGATGACCACAGTTTAACATTTGTAAGAGGCAGTGTATACGATAATGCCTCTAATGACTTAAACAAAAAAGCCAGACAATCACGCGATACTGTTACTACTTTGAAAAAGAAGGCTCAGGTAGAGAAAAACCCAACGAAAAAAGCTCAATACACCACAGCGGCAGCAAATTACCAAAAATCATATGATGCATTGGCGTTACAAGCTAAAGAAGCTGCTGCAAAGGCCGAGGCTGATTACAAAAAGGTAGTTGAACTTAACCCAGATTATATTGATGCTTATTACAATTTAGGCGCTTTAACCAATAATAAAACTACCGAAATCGTAGAAAAGATGAACGCCATTCCAAATGGCTTGTCAAGCGCAGAGTATGATAAACGCTTTAATCCATTAAAGAAACAAAAAGATGAGATTCTAACCACAGCTTTGGGTTATTTTAAACAAGCACTTGAAATAGCAGAAGCAAAAGCAGAAGACACCAAAGAGAAGCGTAATGATAAATATGCCTACATGAGAGATATTTTATACAGCATGCAGCAAGTATATGCCAACTTAGGTGATGAGAAAATGACTGTAGAAACTAAAAAGAAAAAAGAATTGTACGAATAGTAGGGAAGTAAACACCTTGAAAAATCCCCGGCAGTTTTGTCGGGGATTTTTTTTTGATCATGGAGCTACGAAGTTAGATTCTTAAAATAGCCATAAGATTCAATGAATTATTGTAGATAT
>CAILJQ010000182.1 GCA_903834625.1 uncultured Bacteroidota bacterium | reverse complement strand
CCTTCAACGAGATTTTAAGAGGATTAGTACCATATAACAACAGCATATGGTCAATGGGCAAACATTTTAGGGAGCATATTGTTACCAATACATGCAATATCTCATTATAGGCGCCTCTTCAGGCATTGGCTATACCTTGGCTCAACAACTTTCTGCAAAAGGAAACAAAGTGTATGGAACTTATAACCAACATCCCATCACAGAACAATCAGATTTACTGAGCTATCACCCATTAAATGTGTTAGATGCCGAGCAAGATTTGAGTTTCTTGCCAGAGGTATTAGATGGTGTGGTTTATTGTGTAGGGGCTATTCAATTGAGACCATTTGAGCGCATTAAAGCAGAAGATTTCTTGAACGATTACCGTTTACAGGTATTAGGTGCCATTCAAATTTTGCAAAAAGTAATGCCCTTATTAAAAAAATCAGAGTCGGCTTCTATTGTGCTTGTTTCTACCTTGGCAGTTCAAACCGGATTAACCTTTCATTCACAAGTAGCCAGTAGCAAAGGTGCTATTGAAGGGTTGGTAAGAGCATTGGCTGCAGAATATGCACCCAAGATAAGGGTGAATGCAATTGCTCCTTCGCTCACAGACACACCTCTTGCCGCTTCTTTGTTGAATACCGACCAAAAAAGGGAGGCAAATGCCTTGCGACATCCATTAAAAAGAATTGGAACAAGTGAGGATATGTCTGAGGCCATTCAATTTTTGTTGGGGACACAATCTGCTTGGGTAACCGGACAAATACTTGCTATTGATGGCGGGATGGGAACCATCAGATAGAAATGAGCTATGGTTTATTGATTTTCCAGGAAAGTCCAAACATCCAAGAATAATCAAGAAGCTTTACTATTGGCACATTTGATATTACCTCAGGTATTTTAACATCTACCTGGTAATTGCTTTCTAAACGTTTTATTTGAGCAATGTTTACCCCAGCGTGAACAATCAATTTTTGTGATTTCCCAAAAATCAACTCTCCACCCAAGGCGCCTGTCCATCTGGTTTGGTCGTTTAGTAATGCACCAATTCCTGCATAAGCGCCGTAATTAAAATTGTGAGGCGACCCAGTATGAAAATTAAGGTAACACATTCCTCCATAGGAGAATTTTCCGTTTTTCTCTTTACTTATGGTTGTAAATGTTTGATTTATTAGTGTGTCTTTGGGCGAACCATTTAACAAATATTGGGTTTGATAAAAACCCTGAGAGCTCTTTAAAACAAAGGTTTCGTCATATAATCCACTCAAAAAAAGTCCTCCACTTACATCACATTTTATCCCAAAATTTGTCCTAATGGTTATGGCATCAGAAGGCCCTAGATTTTTATCTCGGTTATGAAAAACTTGTATCTGTTGAATATCTGCCTTGGCAATTATTGAAGGTGAAACGAATACGGGTTGTAGAACAATTTTTTGAAACATTTTCTTTAAATCAATTAAATCTGCTGAAAATGCTTTTAAGGCAATTGGGAATTTGCCCACATTCAATTGTTTGAAATCACTTTCAAAATTGGTATTTAAATGCCTTAACTTTTTCAACTCTTCTTTTTCAATATCTGTTTTAGATACCTTGGCCAATTCCTCTAACAAAATTAAATTAGTTTGATTAAGGCTGCGTTGTTTCTGAATGAATAAACTATCCAATTCTGTAATACTTTTAAGAATAGTTTCGTCAAAAATACCTTCATAACGCTCACCGGTATACTCCGATAATTGGTTAAAATATTTTGTGCTTAATTCATTAAAGTCTTGCAAAGACAGTTTGTTATTTGAAAGCACTTTTGCTTTCAATTGCATTAAATTACCCAAATGATTGTGCAATTGGATGACCTTATGATAAATTTCGTTTTGATTTTGAAGATTTTGCTGTATTTCCTTGGTTTGAGCTGCGAATTTTTCATTGTATGTGGGTATGCTGGTTGTATCCAACATAAAATTATCAATGCTTAGCGTACCCAATATTGATTTAGCATTTAAATTGCTTTGACCACTCGTTGGAAGACTCGGTATCCCCGATAGATTTTGAAAGGCGCTCAAATTCGGGATATCATGAAATAATACCGTATCTTTAAAGGATACCTCATCTAATAAAAGATTATATCCTACTACCTCTATAGATACCTCCTTATCTTCCTTAACAACCAAAGGTCTATTTACCTTTTGGGTTAAATAAGGGTCTAAATACAACATTTTCGTTGGCAAATGGTAATAAAACCTACCACCATTTTTTACCTCTCTTGGCTTTGCTTTTTTTTGTGCATTGCTGGTAAAAGAGGTGAAGGTGATAGAAAAAAAGATTAAGGCTAAAAGTTGAATGTTGGTTTTCATGGCTATAATAAATTAATTGAAAGGCAAAATAGACGGAAAGAAATAATTATAGCATAGAATGAATTTAGCTTAATGCTAACAAATTCTAGAATTAAGAAGTATTGAATGTACTACAAATCGGTCACCTCATTTACAGACAATAAAACATCTGTATTGTGGTGGCCGTTTTTCTTGCCATAAAAAGTACCTTTTACACGAATATGTTTGCCCTTGAATTTTCTTATCGACAAATCATAATCGGGTGCTAGCTGTATTTTCTTTACACCATAGGCGGTGATATCAAAGCCCTCCTCTTTGTTAGGGTTAATAACATTGATGATAGAATCGGGGTAAAGAATATAATAGTACATTTTTTTATCTGTATCTGGACATTCGCCGTAATTAGGCGCGCCATAAAACATTTCAACTTTTAATGTTCCTGTAAACTCGGCAGTATCTGGAAAGAACCTAAAGTTTAATCCCTTACCCAGTGGTTTGGCAATGGTATCTGTGGAGGTAATCATTTCATTTGTTTCGGTTTGAACCGAATCATCTTGGGTTTGTGTGCAGGCAGAAATCCATACAATAAGTAGGGCAAACAGATAGGCAAGATTATTTTTCATAAGAGCCAATGTACAAAATTAGCATGTGATATTATACTCAATAACAATACCCACAAGCCTTTTTGCCCATAGATAGCGCTTTTGATTCGGATACTTGAGAGATTCCTTTGCCGCAGCGGGACAATCCATTACACATCTTTTTATGATAGGTTTTAGAGCCGCTGCTATTGCAAATAAATACATTGCCATAACTTAGGGTACCAATCTCTTGCAATTCACCCCTATGTCTCCAATCCCATGGTGCCATGGCATTTGCCATACTCCAAATATTTAGTTTTTCATTTCTGGCATTCACTTCTAACTGTGCCAAAACAGGGTCGCTGCTATATTTTTTGTAATGCCACGCCAATCCGTTTCGAACCAAAGCTTGGTTCAGACTGCTGCCATTCACTGTAACATCTCCCAAATACCTATCATATTTATCTGTGCCAATTACTTGCACTTTTACCCTTTTACCTGTACAAAAATTATAGGTAAAGTTCTTAGCAACCTTACCATAATCCTGAGCTTTCTCTGGGCAATCAATGCCATTTAACCTAATCTTATATTGCCTATGTGCATCATCTAATAAGGTAAAAGTATCGCCATCATCAATGCCAATTAACTTCCCTTCTATGGTTTGCGCTTTTAATCCATTTGCAATGATCAAACAGATAAAAATTAGCAAATATATCCAAATCATTTTGTTCAATTTTTTCATGTTTGATCAAGGTTCAACATACGTTTTTCTATTTGTTCTGCTTGGTAAAATCCAAGTATTCGTTGATCGGTAATGATATCCTTTTGTTGCAATTTTCTGCGCAAGGTTATGCCTTCTAATTTCCTACACCTACTTAGTGCGGTATAAACCTGACCATTTACAAAAGCACCATTCCCTAAATCTATATCAACATTATCAAAGGTTAAGCCCTGACTTTTATGAATGGTAATGGCCCAGGCCAATTTAATAGGGAATTGGGTAAAGGTACCTATGAGTTCAGACACTACTCTGCGTTGCATCCTATCATATTTATATTTTCTATTCTCCCACATTACTGGTTCAAGTTTATGAATGCTACCATCTTGTAGTCTAATTTCTAGAAGGTCGTGTGAAAGAAAATCTATTTTAGCAATGGTACCATTCACCCATCTGAAAGCCGAATCATTTTTTACTAAAATAACCTGTGCATCTTTTTTAAGGGTGAGCTGCGGATTGGTTGGGTACCTATCTACTCTGAACTCTCCGGTAATTTTAGCTTCAAAAGTCAATTCTCTATGAGGTAACTCCAATAATTTCTTTTTATTTTCTGCCTCTGCCACCCAATTGTGCGCACAAAGTTTCATCACAAAAGCATCTGACGGTGCAATATAATTAGGGAAATACCTTTGGTTCAGTTGGGATAAAACCTCATCATTGGCCTCACAGACCCTCACAGCATCTAAAAGATTCACAAAATCTAAGTCCTCTTTTTGTCGGTAACTCTTCTGAAACTCAAAAAAGCCGGGGTTAATTTCTTTATAAGCTGGAGAATCAAAAAAGTATTCACTTCGGTATTCTTCTTCAAATAAAATGCGCTCTGTTTCATCCGACATGTTTACTACCGGAGGTAATTGAAATATATCGCCAATAAACAACATCTGTTTACCCCCAAAGCGTTTAGATGGGTCGCCCCCATTAATGCGCAGGGAAAAATCTATCGCTTCTAAAATATCTGAGCGCAACATGCTTACCTCGTCAATAATGATGGTATGCGTTTGGCTGATGATTTTATATTTCTCAGAAGTGGGTGGGAACCTATGGATCTCATCGTCTTCCGGAATCATGGGTTTGAGTGGAAAAAGAAAGAAGCTATGAATGGTTTGTCCGCCCACATTAATGGCAGCAATACCTGTAAAAGCAAGCATCAACACTTTCTTTTTGGTATGTCGGGCAAAGTATTGAATAAAGGTAGATTTACCCGTACCAGCTTTGCCAGTAATGAAGAAGCTATCGTTTGTGGTTTCTAATCGACCAAACAAATCAAGCACCACTTCATTGTTTTCATAACCTTTTGGGAACACTTTAAACTTGCTATACAATTCTGGCAATTCAAGTTCTTCAAAAATTTCTAATTGTTGGGCCATTACACTTTCACCCGATTCAATGCGTAGGAGGAAATATATATTGGAGCTGCAATCTCTAAAAGGTCTTCTCGGGTCGAACCCATCCCCTAAATGTGCTAAGGTTTTGAAGAAGTAAAAACAATTGCGCCAAACCTTTTCAGTGTCGTCTGGAAACTTCTCTAAGTGCGAGAGCACGCGCTCTTCGCGAAGGGTTATTCCAGCATATAACAGAAACTCTTGTACTCGGTTTAAAAGAACATGTAATGATTCAAAGCTGCTTCTTTGTTCGTAGAGTTGTTTAAATCCTGCCGGAAAATCAGCGTCTTTGTTCTCTTCTTTTAATCCATAAAATACTTGGTGCGTGATATCTTTTTGAAGGGTTTCGCCCTCCACTAATGAAGAGGAGAGGAAATTCTGAATCCACTTTTTTTCAATTTTCCTTATCCCTTGCAGCATGGTGGCAAGATACTATTTATCATCTATTCAAACCCAAGAGTTATTTTACAGTTATGCCAAAATCCATAACGCTCTAATCCTTGTTTGCCAATTTTTGTGTAAGGAAACCAAGTATTTTCTTCTGGTTTCACCAAAACCTCCACTACTTCTTCGGATGGAAACACTTTATAATCAAACTTAGGTGTATCTAAGGCAATATATCCAGGATAATAGTATACCATGCCTCTTTGTTGGGCATATTGTATTTTAACCAACATCAAAAATTTCCCTAGGCTGTATTTGCTATAATCGGGGTCATAAAAATTAAGAATACCTGCAATAGATTCCTTTCCCTCATCAAAATAGCCTCCTGCAATCAGTTTCCCATGGTGGCGTATTTGAATCAATTTGGTTTGGAAAACTACCTTTTTCTCTGACCCAAATAAGAAATAATGAATGCTCTCATGGGCTTCAAAATTCATGCTTAGGCGGTAACGTTCGTATAATTCGTCTATTTCCTTGTTAAACTTAGCCTTGGTAATAGTTACCTCAAAATCTTTATTCCTTTTATAGACCTTATGCTGCGTTATATTTTTAATTGGTTGCAATAAAATGCGCAGCCAAAAGACATCATACACTTCTCCTTTTTGGGTATTTATGCAATCGTCGGTGGTAAATACCGTTTGCATCATACGGTAAAAACCAAGCTCTAAAAACCTATCTAGCAGCGCACCTGCGACTGTAATTGGTTCATTTATTTTGTCTTGATTCTCCACACAACAAAGGTGGTTCTTTGATTTTATTTAAACAAATTATTCTAAACACTTACAAGCATATTCTATACCTTTGTTCTATGGATAATGCGAAAGAATCGAGCCGAAAAGACTTCATTAAAATGCTGAGCAAGAGTTTAGGTGCCACTATTGCCAATCACCCTATATTAGATGCTTTATCAGGGAATGATGATGTGTTAAGATTGAATCCAGAACAGCAAGAATTTATGTTGGCCTATGGTAAATGGATGGATGAAAATATAGAAGTTATTCAACTCCTTAAAACCGAACCAGGAAATATGGAACACCACAAACGCATGATGATTCTGAGCGATAGTGCGGAGGAAAAGAGGGAGCAGTTAACTCAATACATGACGGATAGAAATTTTGCCCTTATCTACCATGCATCTATCCAAAAAATGAAAGACAGTATTGGCGAGTAGTCAATTCCTGTTTTAACCTTTCTCTCAACCAAACTTTAACAAATGAACATAATTTTGAAGGCAAAGGCCTATCAAATTTTCATAGGTATTATTTGTATTCCAATAGGCATCTTATGGGGAATCCAATTCATTTTCATAGGTGCACATCAAAGTGTGCTTAGATTTATCAGTCCGGTACTCCTCTTTTCAGGCACTGGTTTATTTGTTTTTTGGTATTACTCCATAGGTAAATTGGCCATCAAATTAGGAGGCACCTCCAGTAAATTCGAGGTTCCTTCTTTTAAATTTTACCTATTTTTTCCCATCACTTACTTTGTTTTTATGGGACTTATTTTGGTGCTAAGTATTTTATTCAATACAGATTTTAACCCCATGTACAAATCAATGCTGGAGTTAATATATCCCATCATGACACCTCTATTGGTTACTGCTTTTATTTCAACATTGTACAGTATGTATTATGTAAGCATGGCATTATATACTGCCATATCTGGTACTGCTCCTAAATCCATTCAAGACCATGCGTTGTTGTTTATAGCCATCTGGACATTCCCTATAGGTATTTGGTACCTGCAACCAATTATAAACGGTCTGAACCAAAAGAAGTAAGATTTTATACGCGATTTAGGTTTTAAGGAGGTAAACCCTTCTAATAATTTCTTAATAATGCAACCTATTTAGAACAATCCAAATCATGATGTTAAATTGCCTCATCATGAAAAAATTATTTACCCTGCTTTTGATCTGCATTTACGCGCTCATTGCAAAAACCACCCAAGCCGGACATATTCTTGGTACAGAGATGACATACAGCAGCACCAATATACCGGGAATTATGAACTTAGAGGTTAAGGTATATAGAAATTGTGCAGAAATAAATCTTTGTGCCAACTGTCCTACCAAGTTAAGTGGAGCATGTAAAATACCACTTGGTTTATATGGTGCTACAGCGCCTGCTGGTTCTAATATCAAAGAAAATCCAATGGCAGGAAACAATTTTTACACAACTTATTTATCAGTAGACACAGTAATAGGAGTATTTGATGCCTTGCCATTGTGTTCTCTTCAGAAAAGTATTTGTAGCAATTGCGGAACCAGAACACCAGGCATGTTTACTCCGGGTATTGAAGTTTATACCTTTAGAGGACAAATAGATTTAGGCAGCATTCCGAAAGCCAATACCTATTTAGGAATTGGTTTCAGTCATTGTTGCAGAAACAGTAGTAATACTACTTTGTATAATCCCGATATGCTAAATTATTATTCTGAAATGACCATTAATACGGAGAGATATTATAAAAACTCTGCTCCGTATTTTAATGTACCACCTACTATTTTTGTGAATGTGAATGATGGTGTATATACCAATATAGGTGCGGTTGATCCTGATGGAGACTCATTGAGCTATTTCTTAGCACCAAGCTTAATGAATAAAAATACCAATGCCCCTTATGTTTCTCCCTATTCACCTACTGTTCCGTTTCCTTATTTGGGAGCACCCATTAGCTCCCCACCAGCCCTTCCACCAGCAGGAATTTTCATGGATCAAACTGATGGTACATTAAGGTTTAGACCCACAGGAACATTTGTTTCCAATTTAGTAATAGGAATTATCCAATGGCGCAAAATAGATGGGGTTAATACCATTATGGGTATAACTAGAAGAGATATACAAATTCAATGTGTGAATTCATATGATAACGATAACCCGCTTTTATATAGCTTTAGTAGCACAGGAGTAAGCCACCCATCATTTAAAAATTCATATACTCTCAAACCTAATGTTCCTTTTTGTTTCCAAGTTTCGGCAAGAGATTATCCCGCTTCAATCAATAGTTTAAAAGATTCTACAGATATTCAGGTAAGCTTTGACAAAGAATTAATGCTTTCAAATATTGTAGTAAACAAATTGTACAATGTAGCCACAAGGCCTCAATTCGACTCTGTTGAAATTTGCTTTACCCCAAGCCTTGGGATGAGGAGGAACAAACCTTACTTTATTCATGTAATTGGTTCAGACCGAAACTGCCCGGTAATTGGAAAAAGTGCGCGCTCCATTTCTATTTATGTGCGTGACAGCAATTGTACTGCCCAAATTAAATTGTTATCTAAAGATTCTGTATGTGCCAATGCAAATGATTTTTTATTTGAAGATCAATCCTATTATGGTAATGGCAACATTTCTCGCCAATGGTTTTTTGGCGACGGAACCTTGGGAAGTAATGAAATAGAAAATCATAGGTTTGTTAATGGAGGTGATTATCGGGTGAAACTCCTTATCCAAAATACAGTGGGTTGCAAAGATTCTGCCGAATTAAATGTACATGTATTACCAGTTCCTATTCATGAAACTATTAGCAGTGTAGCTGGCATTTTTGTGCCGCAAACGCCTTATTTATTTTCCATCAAAAAATATGAAAGTTATGGTTACAAATGGAGTGTTAACAATGCATTCCTAACTGCAAATAATGATACCTCCTCCTTTGTAAGCTTCTTTGGTACAGGTACAGCCAAAGTGCAGGTTGTTGTTAATAATAAATTTGGTTGCCTAGATACCAGTGTAAGGAATATCCAGATTGTACCTACCAATATTCAAGAAATAGCCCAATTGGGGAAATTACATATATCACCTAATCCCAATAAAGGAAGCTTTACCCTATCCACTCAGTTAGAAAATGCCCAGAATTTACATATGAGCATAGTGAATATTCAAGGTCAGCTTGTATGGAAAAAAGACAGTTGGGTGAATGCCGGTAAACAACAAATAGACGTAAACGCCGCTTTAAGCAATGGGGTTTACTTCCTTGAATTAGATAACGGCACCAAACAAAGTGTCATCAAATTCATTGTCCAATAATAGAGAACGGAAAACAATTATTTACAGAACTCACTCACCGTTTCAAAAAACAACTTGGGTTGTTCTGCATGTACCCAATGACCAGCATTAGGGATGGTCGCTAATTGATAGGCCGGGAACAATTGTTCAAAATCACTTTCATCGAGGGAGGAAATATACCTACTGTTTCCTCCTTTGATAACAAGGGTTGGCCCCAAATAAGGCATATCAGAGATGATAGGTTTTACTATTTCTTCATAATCTCTATGCAAGGTTGTTAAGTTCATTTTCCAAGCATAAGAACCATCCTCTTTGCGCTCTAGATTCTTTAACAAAAACTGTCTGGTGCCAAAGTCTTGAACAAAAGGTTCCATGAGGTTTTCAGCATCTTTTCTACTTTGAATTTTATTTAAATCAACCGAAAAAATGGCCTCAAACACATCATCGTGCCCCCTTTTATAAACTCTAGGAGCAATATCTACCACAATAAGTTTGCTCACCAAATGCGGGTAGGCCAACGCAAAGGCCATAACCACTTTGCCTCCCATGGAATGGCCCAATAGCACCACATCTGACAAGTTTTTACTTTCAATAAAATGCTTCAAATCGTCCACCATCAATGCAATGCTGTGGTTTTCTGTGTGGGGCGATTTCCCATGATTTCTTTGGTCTATGGTAAAAACCCTGTATTGATTGGCAAATTGGTTGGCTAGTGTATGCCAATTATCGAGTGAACCCATAAACCCATGTAAAATGAGCAAAGGGTTTCCATTTCCGTATTCTTTATAATTTAGTTCAACTGTCATGATTGGTGCGCAAGGTATTATCTATTGGCAAAGGTATCCCGCAGGTTAAATGTAAAAAAACAATTTTACATAAGATTGTTGTTTTTATTATTTCAAATTTTCTAACTTGAACTATCAAATAATATCGCGTATGTTAAAAAAATACTTTATTCTCTTATGTTTCTTAGCGGGTTTACAACAAGCCACCATGGCGCAATTGAATTATCCTGCGAGCAGTTTTCAGATATCAGCTAGTACCTATACAGATTTAGGCACCACTGGATCGGCCATTACTACTGCAAATACAGATAATGCCAATTCATCGGCCACACCTATAGGTTTTACTTTTACCTATAACAGAACGGCTTACACAGATTTTATTTTAAATACCAATGGCGTTATTAGGTTCGGAACAGTGGCTCCATCAACTGCTAATTTATTTACTGCTGTTCAAGTAACTGGTGCAGGAACAGGTGGTATATTTAACATTGCCGATAGTAATATGATTGCACCATTCCAACTAGACCTTATTGGAGCAACAGGTTGTGAATACAGAGTATCAACCACCGGTTCGGCGGGTTCAAGAGTATGTACCATTCAATGGAAAAACGTAACAGAAAACACTTCCGCTGTTCCTACACAATATTCAAATTTTAGCTTCCAGGTGAAATTGTATGAAGGCTCTAATGTTATTGAATTTATTTATGGTCCTGCAACTGCTAGTACCAATACTTCGGCCTTCAAATCTGCACAAATTGGATTGAAAGGTTCTTCTGTAGCTACAGCCAACATGGTTACTATTACAAAAGGTTCAACCCAAGCCTGGACCATTGCAACTGCTGCTGCAGGAAATTATGTTGGAAACAACTTTAATTATGGAAATTCCAATGGTGTTGCCCGTCCGCTTCCAGTAGCAGGAACTAGATATAGGTTCTTACCAATATATTCAAATGACATGGCTGTTCGTCAGGTTTATTCATTAGGTAAACTTCCTATACCATTTGCCGTACCGCACACAGTAAAAGCCGCTATTAGAAATACAGGAACGAGTCCGTTAACTTCTTTTTCTGTTATTCTATCCGTATCAGGAGCGAACAGCTTTTTAGATTCTGTAGTAATAAGTAATTTAAATCCGAATGTAGATACTACCATTTCTTTTGCTGCCTTCTCTCCTACCAACCTAGGGAACAATGTGGTAAAGGTTTTTGGCAATATCGACCAAAACGCATTTAATGATACGGGTTATTACAACCAAATTGTAAACCTAAATACCTACAATTATGCCGATCCTTTAATTCCACCAGCTGGTGGTGTAGGGTTTACAGGAGGCACAGGCGACTTTGTTGCTAAATTTCCTTATTCAGGAACCAATAGCATCAACCAAATAGGAGTAAACTTTAACACAGGAGGTAATAACTTAAAAGTGGGAATCTGGGATACATCTTCAACAGGTGCCCCAGGTGCATTATTGTGGTCATCTCCTTCCTTCCTTACAACTGCAGGTTTAAATACCATTCCCGTAAATCCACCAGTACCTATTTCAGGAACTTTCTTTGTGGGAGTAATTCAAACTGGTACGGTGAATGCTGCTTTCTCTTACCAAAATGAAGTGCCTATTCGTGGTCAGACTTTCTATTACACTGCGCCAACGGGTGGTACTACTTGGACCGATTTCTTAACCACCAACTCTAATTTTAGGTTTATGATTGAACCAAGGTTACAATTGGCCAACGATTTGGGAGTAACAGAAATTACTGATCCTTGTACAGTTTTCCCTTTGGGACAAGGAAGTGTTAATCCTTCGGCAGATTTTTACAATTATGGATCCAACACACAATTTGGCATTAAGGTTCGAACCAAAATTTATGATGCCACCAATACTTTAGTATATAACGACAGTAACAATATAGCTTTCATCTTACCCGGACAGTCAGTTACACTTACCTTCCCAAGAACCTTCTCTCCAACCGTTCAAGGAACTTATACCATTCAAACTTGGACAGAATTGAGCGGCGATGGTGATTTAAACAATGACACGGCAGTTAAAGTAATTAATGTTTTGGCTCCAGTTACAGGTTTTTCTGGTGGCACTCGCGTGCAATTTGATGGAGTAAATGATAATGTAAGCATAGCCAATAGTGCAGCTACAAACCCTTCAACCAATTTCACAATTGAGAGTTGGATTCGTCCTAGTAGCCTGGTATCTACTGGAACCATTTATTCTAAAGACTCTACTGTAACTGATTCATCTTTAACTATTACACTTTCTGGTTTAACACCTATTGTGAACATGAAAACCACTTCTGGGTATCACCAAATATTAAGTACAGTAAATGCGGTATTGCTTTCATGGACACATATAGCCTTAACCTATGATGGAACCAATTTGAAAATGTATGTAAATGGAGAATTAGGAATTGATACAGCATTGGGTGGTTCTGTGGTATGCAAAAATGGTCCTACTTACCTTGGTATGCGCGCTGGTGCAACCAATCCTTTCAGCGGAGGGATGGAGAACTTTATGTATTGGAACACTACAAGAACCCAAAGCCAAATTAGGCTGGGTATGCACTACAAGGTGCCAAATATGAGCAGTACAAATTTATTGACTTATTACAGATTTGATGAAGGTGTAAACCAATCCTTGTTATCAGATGCTTCTGGTAATTGCCATGTGGGTGTTATGAATAACTTTGATTTAACTGCCGCTTGGTTCTTAAGTTCACTTCCTTTAGATACCAATCTTGGAACTTCGGTGACCTTTAGCAACTCGAGTATACAGTCATTTACTAATAAGAACGTAAGTTTAAGGTTCCAAAACCTAAGTGGTTCACATGAGGTAGTGGTACATTATTTTAGATACGCACCAATAGGTTTTACACCAGATACGGTGATTGCCACAAGTCCTAAAACATTCCACCCAAGACATTGGGCCATTTATAAATATGGTAATGCAACCTATGATAGTTGTTATGGTACCTTCCAATTATTGGCAGGAAATTTAGGTAGTGCAGCAAATGGAAATGACTTATACCTTTCTGTGCGCGATAATGGCGCTTCTGGATTGTGGACCGTTGGAAGAAACCCTGCAGATACCTTAAGTGTAGCCGCTTCTACTGTTTCATTCTGGTTGCCTGCCACACAAACATTTGCTCGTCAATACGGAATTGCGAGTGCAGGAACTGCCAATCCATTACCTGTGAAATACGCCTGGTTCAAAGGAACCAAAACAGATAATGGTGCACAATTATCTTGGGCAACCACTTCAGAAATCAATGCACGTTATTTTGTTGTTGAAAGAAGTATTGATGGTAAAAACTTTGAGGCAATTGGTAAATTGTTTGCACAAGGAAATAGCCAAACATTGGTTAAATATGAATTCTTGGATAATGAATTCTTCAAGCTAGGTGCAAGTCAAGTTTATTACCGTTTGAACCAAATAGATGCAGATGGTGCCGCTGAGTACAGCTCTGTGGTATTAATTAACGAAGAAGCAACCAGTGAGGTACTTCAAGCCATGTTGCCAAATCCATTCTCAGATAAATTACAAATTGTGTTAAACACCAACCAAAGCACCAATATCAAAGTAAGTATGTTTGATATGAGCGGCAAAATGATGTTGGCTCAAGAGGTAAGTAATTTAATGGGTACCCAACAAATAGATTTAGAGGGTGCTGGTAAATTACCTGCAGGAGTTTATTTCTTGAAGTTACAATACAACGAAAAAGAAGAAACAGTTAAAGTATTGAAGTTTTAAGGTAGTTTCTCCTACTTCAAGACCGTCATTTGGTAAACATTAGGTGTGTAAAAGCGCCGAAGTTTATTGAATGACGGTCTTTTTTATGCCTTTTTCTGAGTGCTTCCTCCACTTTTTCAGACAAATACCAAGATTGGGATAAGTTCTTAAAACTTTCAATTCACCCAATTGTCTTATTACTTAGATTTAGTATAAATAAATCTAAATAATGCTTAAATTTGAAACCCTAATAAACCCGCTAAAAACATGTCGGAACCAGAAGAAGACATTATAGACCAAGTAGTTAGTCAGGAATACAAATACGGATTTACTACTGATATTGAAATGGAAATGGCCCCAATGGGTCTTAATGAGGATACAGTTAGGTTTATTTCTGCCAAGAAAAATGAACCTGAATGGATGCTTGAATGGCGATTAAAAGCCTACAGAAGTTGGCTCAAAATGGAAGAACCAGATTGGCAAAACTTCAACTACCCTAAAATAAACTACCAAGACATCATATTTTATGCTGCACCAAAGCAAAAAATACAATTAGATAGTTTGGATCAGGTGGACCCTGAATTGCTAAAAACCTTTGAAAAATTGGGAATTAGCTTACAAGAACAAAAAAGATTAACAGGCGTTGCCGTTGATGCTGTTTTTGATTCTGTTTCTATTGCCACTACTTTTAAGGAGCAGTTAAAAGAAAAAGGCGTCATCTTTTGCGCTATTTCTGAGGCTGTTCATGAACACCCAGAATTAGTAAAGAAATACCTTGGGTCTGTGGTTCCAACTACCGATAATTACTTTGCTGCGCTGAACAGTGCAGTATTTTCTGATGGATCATTTGTTTATATTCCAAAAGGCGTTCGTTGTCCTATGGAACTATCTACCTATTTTAGGATCAATGCAGAAAACACCGGACAGTTTGAACGTACACTTATTATTGCGGATGATGCAAGTTATGTAAGTTACTTGGAAGGATGTACCGCTCCTATGCGTGATGAAAATCAATTGCACGCCGCGGTGGTAGAGTTGGTGGCACATGAAAAAGCTGAAATTAAATATTCAACCGTTCAAAATTGGTACCCAGGTGATAAAGAAGGGAAAGGCGGTATTTATAATTTTGTAACCAAACGTGGAAGTTGTGAAGGTGCTGAATCAAAAATTAGCTGGACACAAGTAGAAACAGGTTCTGCCATTACTTGGAAATACCCAAGTTGTATTCTAAAAGGAGACAGAAGCACAGGGGAGTTTTTCTCTGTAGCCGTTACCAACAATGCGCAAATTGCTGATACAGGTACCAAAATGATTCATATTGGCAAGAACACCAAAAGCAGGATTGTATCTAAAGGTATCTCGGCAGGTAAATCACACAATAGTTATAGAGGCTTGGTTAAGATTAATAAAAAAGCCGAAAACTCAAGGAATTATACACAGTGTGATAGTATGCTTATTGGCGATAAATGCGGAGCACATACTTTTCCTTATATAGAGGTAAACAACAATACAGCAACGCTTGAGCACGAAGCAAGTACCAGCAAAATTGGAGAAGACCAAATTTTTTATTGCAACCAAAGAGGCATTGGAACTGAAGAAGCTATAGGTTTAATTGTAAATGGCTTTTGTAAAGAAGTGTTGAACCAATTGCCTATGGAGTTTGCCGTAGAAGCCCAGAAACTATTGGCTGTATCATTAGAAGGTAGTGTAGGATAGGGCGGCCCATAGCCATGCGCCCATGTGCACAGGGTAAGACCAACCACCGAAATCATTCTTTAGGTGAAAAAGGTCGAAAAAAGTAAGACTAAATGAATTGTTAAGTAAAATTATAAGAACAAAAATTGACATGTTAACGATAAACGATTTAAAGGCTTCGATTGAAGGAAAAAGTATATTAAATGGCATCAACCTAAGCATTAAACCAGGAGAAGTACACGCCATTATGGGTCCGAACGGAGCTGGTAAAAGTACCTTATCTTCTGTTTTGGCAGGAAGAGCAGACTATGAAGTAACTGGTGGTAAAGTAGATTTTATGGGTAAAGACCTATTGGAACTATCTCCAGAAGATAGAGCCAGAGAAGGATTATTCCTTGCCTTTCAATACCCAGTTGAAATACCAGGTGTAAGTTCAACCAATTTCTTAAAAACAGCCATCAATGAAAAGCGCAAGTACCATGGTTTGGAGCCAATGGAGGCAACAGATTTCTTAAAATTCATGCGCAGTAAAATGGAAGAAATGGAAATGGACAAATCACTTACCTCTCGTTCACTAAACGAAGGATTTAGTGGTGGTGAGAAAAAGAGAAATGAAGTATTCCAGATGGCCATGCTTGAACCTAAATTGTGTATCATGGATGAAACTGATTCAGGTTTAGATATTGATGCCCTTCGTTTGGTATCTGCTGGAGTAAATAAATTACGTGACGGAGAGCGCTCTTTCTTAGTAATTACGCACTACCAAAGACTATTAGATTATATCGTTCCAGACTTTGTACATGTATTATATAAAGGTAGAATTGTAAAAAGTGGTGATGCCTCCCTTGCCAAAGAATTGGAAGTTAAAGGCTATGATTGGATCAAACAAGAAGTAGAAGCAGCCGTTTAATTACCCTTACCTATTGATGAATTCATGAGTTTTATAGAACAAATACAGGCAGATTTTGACGCATATGCTGCACAAGCAGAAAAGGATTCCTTTTATGACATTCGTGCCAATGCTTATGCTCACTTCCAAAAAAATGGTATTCCAACCCTAAAGCATGAAGAATGGAAGTATACCAATTTGCGCAAAATAGCAGAAGGTAATTTTGCCCCTTCTTGCCTCAGCACCCTCGATGCGAAATCATTGTTGGATTTGGGTTTGCTCAACAAAATTAAAAGCAACAAGATTGTTTTTGTTAATGGCTGTTACCGTGAAGACCTTACGGAATGGATAGAAACAGATGCGAGTTTGGTGATGGCAAACATTGCCAGCGCACGTAAAACTCACCAAGAGGTTTTCATGCAACATTTTGGGAAATATGCCCAAACAGAAAAGGAAGGTTTAAATGCCTTAAACACCGCTTTGTTAAGTGATGGCGCATTTATATATGTGCCAGAAGGCAAAAGTTTAACCTACCCTATTTTACTTACCAATATTAGTGATGCAACCACAGAAGCTGTTTTACAACAACCGCGCAATTTGATTGTGTTGGAGAAAAATAGTTCAGCAACCATTATTGAAAACTACTTGTCGGTAGGCAATCAAGCTTCGTTTACCAATGTAGTGAACGAAATTTTTGTAGACGAAAATGGCAATCTCGAGCATTACAAGGTGCAAAGAGCAAAGGGTGAAACATACCATAACAACTACACGCAAGTATACCAAAATGGCCATACCAATATTAACCAAGTTACCTTAACCCTTGATGGCTTATGGGTTAGAAACAACTTGCATTTTTACATGAATGGCCTTAATTGTAACAGCTTACTTTACGGCTTATACATTACAGATGGCAATAGCTTTGTTGACAACCATAGTAGGGTTGACCATGCCAAACCAAATGGCTTTAGCGATGAGAAATACAAAGGCATTTTAATGGATAAAAGTACTGCCGTATTTAATGGAAAAATCATGGTTCATGCCGATGCACAAAAAACAAACGCATACCAACGTAACCAAAACATTCTTTTAAGTAATGATGCCACGGTTAATACCAAACCTCAATTAGAGATTTTTGCCGATGATGTGAAATGTACACATGGCGCTACCATCGGTCAGTTAGATGAAGAGCCTATGTTCTATTTAAGAAGCAGAGGTATTTCTGAAACAGAAGCCAAAAAACTCTTATTGAATGCCTTTGCAGACGATATTGCTGTGAAGATTAAGATACCAGAATTGGTTCAAATTCTTGAAGAAGAAATAGCACGTAAGTTATAAGTTACCCGCATGAATATCCAGGAAATCAGAGCCCAGTTCCCTATTCTACACCAAGAAGTGAATGGGAAACCTCTGATATATTTCGACAATGCTGCTACTACGCAAAAACCTTTGAGGGTGATAGAAGCGTTGCAAGAATATTACCAGTTGCATAATGCCAATATTCACCGTGGCGCGCATGCCCTAGCAGATAGATCTACCGGATTTTTTGAAGATACACGCAAAGTAGTTCAGACATTTATCCATGCCAATGAAGTAGAGGAATGTATTTTTACCAAAGGGGTTACAGAAGGAATTAATTTGATAGCACAAACTTGGGGAAGAAAAAACCTTCAAGCTGGTGATGAGGTATTAATAACCCACATGGAACATCATAGCAATATTGTTCCTTGGCAAATGATATGCGCAGAAAAAGGTGCAATCCTTAAAGTAATACCCGTTTTGCCTAATGGTGAATTAGACCTAAATAAATTAGATGATTTGTTTTCGGTTCGAACCAAAATGGTGGCTTGTGTTTGGGCAAGTAATGCTTTAGGCACTATAAATCCGATTGAAGAAATCATTCAAAAAGCGCATGCTGTTGGAGCTGTTGTTTTAATTGATGGTGCACAAGCCGGATCGCATATACCCATTAATGTACAACAGTTAGATATTGACTTTTTGGTTTTAAGTGGACATAAATTATATGGTCCTACCGGTGTTGGTGTTTTGTATGGCAAACGTGCCTTGTTAGAAAAAATGCCACCCTACCAAGGTGGTGGAGAAATGATTAAAGAGGTTTCTTTTGAAGGAACTACCTACAACGAAATTCCCTTTAAATATGAGGCTGGCACACCTAATATTGGGGACGTGATTGCCTTTAAATACGCCTTAGAATATGTAAATCAATTGGGCAAAGACAATATTATAGCTTGGGAAAACCAATTATTAAACACATTTACCAAAGGCGTTATTGGTCTGAACCAAACCTATGGAGAGGATGCCATTCAATTAATTGGCACTGCTAAGAACAAAGTAGCCGTACAATCTTTTTTGCTTAAGAACAAACATCCTTTTGATACAGGAATGATGTTAGACGCGCTAGGAATAGCGGTAAGAACCGGACACCACTGCACCCAACCTCTCATGAAAAGATATGAAATAGAAGGAACCGTTCGTGCCAGTTTTGCTTTTTATAATACCTTAGAGGAAGTAGAAACCTTGCTTGCCGCTTTGGAGAAAATGTTAAAAAGAAGGTAAGCATTTATGACAATTAACGAAATACAAGATCAAATTATAGATAATTTTATGTTGTTTGAAGACGACATGGAAAGCAGGTTGTTTTACTTGATGGATTTAGGAAAAAAACTTCCTGAAATGCCCGCAGACCACCAATCGGATGAATTCATTGTTAAAGGCTGTCAGAGTAAAGTTTGGTTGTATCCTGTTTATGAAGATGGGAAGGTATTTTTTGAAGCTAATAGCAACACAGAAATCACCAAAGGCTTGATAAGTTTATTGGTTCAAATCTGGAGTGGAAAAACCAAAGAAGAAATTTTAGCCAGCGATTTATATTTTATTGAAAAAATTGGGATGGGCGGAATGATTGGCTCACAAAGAAGCAATGGCTTTGCCAGTATGATTAAAAAAATGAAGTTTTACGCAAGTATTTAAATAGGAACCAACACATGGATGAAACCAAATCACTCAGAAACTTTGTAGATGTGCAGAATGAAGCCATTCAAGTGCTGCAAACTATTTTCGACCCAGAAATACCTGTGAATATTTATGAATTAGGCTTGATCTATGAGGTAAATGTTTCGCATGAATTAAACATAGAAATTATCATGTCTTTAACATCCCCTTTTTGTCCGGCCGCCCAAAGTATGCCTGCAGAAATTAAAGAGAAATTAGGTGCCATGGAGGGTGTAAAAGAAGTTGAAGTAAAGGTAACTTTTGATCCACCTTGGTCGCAAGACATGATGAGTGAATCTGCTAAATTACAATTAGGCTTTTTATAAGCCTAATCATGTAGCATGCCCATTTTACCCATTTGGTAATCACGCATGGCTTCCATAATTTGAGTTTGGTTGTTCATTACAAATGGTCCGTAAGATACTACCGGTTCATTTAAGGGTGCACCGCTCAAAAACAATAGGCGAGTTTTCTCTCTAGCTTTTATTTCAATCTTATTTCCTTCTTCCTTAAATGATACCAGGTACAAAGGTTCCACCATTCCAAACGAACCAATATCAATAACGGCATCAAAATTATACAAGCAGGCATTAAATCCGGTTGGGATTTGGAGCGTGCATTGTCCATCTTTTTCCATCTCTATGTTTAAAATGAGCAACTCACTGTTTGTTTGCTGAAATCCTTTTATCTCTTTATAGGTTCCTGCAACCAGTTTTAATTTCACTTTTCCCGCATCTTCTATTAAAACAGGTATAGATGCTTCATCAAGAGAAAAATAAGCAGGCTGTTGCATTTTTAAAGCTGCAGGAGTATTGATCCATAATTGAATGATCTCTTGTACACCCCCGTTTTCGGCGAAAGTTGTAGGCGGGCGTTCGCTATGAATTATCCCCATTCCTGCATTCATCCATTGTACGCCCCCCGCTCCTACAATGGCATCATTTCCCCTCGAGTCTTTGTGGTTTACTTCTCCTTGGTAAATAAAAGTAACCGGACTAAATCCCCTATGTGGATGCGGTCCTACGCCAATAGACCTTGGATGTGAACCTGCTGGAATGGTAGAAATATGGTGATGTATTAATAAAAATGGATCAATCATTTCTACCTGTTGGGTTGGTAAGGGTTGCCTAACAGGAATACCTCCCATATCAACCAATTGACTATACAATAATTGTTTTACTTTCTTCTCTACCATAAATCAACCCCATTATTTTATGTTGCAATCATGAAAAAAGCCAGATGCCAACAGCCAATAGCTTATATTTATCTTAGCCTTATTCTTCTACCCGATTTAATTTTGGTACTGGCTTTTAGTCCATTTAATTTGGTAAGGCGCTTTACTGGAACGCCATAACGTTTAGCAATTTTAGTAAGGGTATCATTCTTACGTGCCTTAATGTATTTAGGCACTTTGGTTTGCTTGGCCTTCAACTTAGCCGATTGAACATCATACAGATGTTTAAAGCAACCTTTATCTACCTGAAAGGTATCATTAAGTAAAGAGCCTGAAGGGAAATGAATTAAAGTTGCTGGATCAATTTTCTCACCTTGGAAGCGCACTTCAAAATGCAAATGTGGTCCGGTTGATCTACCGGTACTTCCTGCCAAACCAATGATATTTCCTCCTTTAACGGGCTGCCCTGGATAAGCCAGCAATTGAGAGAAATGGGCATATAAAGTTTCAAGGCCATTGTTGTGGCGTATAACCACCATGTAACCATAATCTGAACTGCGTTTTGCAATACGCACCACTCCTTCAAAAGCTGCGTATACTGGGTCTCCCACTTCCATTCGAATATCTGTACCGAAGTGAAATTTTTGCCTTCGTCCCCAACTTCTGAAACCAAAATTGGAAGTAACATCACCAATTGCTGGAGGGTGAAAAGAGCAATCGTCGAAATTGGCCAATACCAAACGAATGGTATCTTCCATTACCTTTAAATCTTTTTTGTAAGGGTTAATGGTAATGGTATCCCAAGCAGTATAAAATTCTCTGGCTGGCGCGTATGCTGTGTCAAATAAGAAATTTCTAGGGCGAATAAAATCCCAATACTTTTCTGTACCTGTAACAATAACTGAGTCGTATTCTGGTGCCTCTTCTTCTCCTTCTTCTCCCTCCTCTGTAACCTCAACAGAATCGGGCTCTTCCGTCACCTGTGCATACAGGCTTTGGTTCAAACCGAAAAAAAGAAAACTATATATTAAAACTAAACGGACTATTTTCATGCTTTCATTCCCAATCGCGCTAAAGTCTGCAATTTATCATTATGCAATTGAGTTTTTAATGCTTCTAAATTTATAAATTTTATTTCGTCCCTTAGTTTATCAACAAATTCAATAGTTATACTTTGATTATAAATTGTTTCACTAAAATCAAAAATGTTAACTTCTATACTTCTTCCCTTGCCTTCTACTGTTGGATTATTGCCAATATTGAGCATTCCACCAAAAACTCCTTGAGCACATTTCACCAAAACAGCATAAACACCATCTGCTGGTATGAGTTTATGTAATGCCTCTATTTGAATATTTGCCGTTGGATAACCAATAGTTCTACCTAATTTTTTGCCTTCAACCACTATACCTTTTAAGGAATAATTTTTTCCCAGAAATCTTGCTGCCTGGGTCACATCTCCTCGCTTTAAGGCTTCTCTGATGCGGGTAGAACTTACGCTAATTTCATCTACATCTTGAGCAGAAATTTCTTGAATTTGAAAACCATAGGCAGGGGCAAATTCTTTCAAATGCTCAAAGCTACCCTCCCTATTTTTCCCAAAGCGATGGTTATAGCCAATTATGAGCGTTTGTGTTCCTATAACATTTACCAAAATATCTCTGATAAATTCAAGAGAACTTAACCTTGAAAATTCCTTAGTGAATGGTAAAATAAGTAAATGGTCAATTCCTTGTTGTTCTAATAGGGCTATTTTTTCTTCTAGGGTATTGAGCAATTGTAGGTTATGATCTTCTGGAAACAAGACCATTCTGGGGTGGGGATCATAGGTAATCAGAACAGATTCTCCGTTTCTCTCTTTTGCCAATTTAGTAACCTGCGCCAAAATAGCTTGATGGGCCATATGCACCCCATCAAATGTACCTTGGGTAACAATGGCATTGGGAATTTTCTGAAATGATGCTAAACTATGGTAAACCTTCATGTATTTGGCAAAAATAAGAAAAAATAGATAGGGTTTACGGCCGATTTTGGCGATGCAATAAAAAAGCCCGCCCACTAGAAGTGAGCGGACTTTATAACCTATGAAAACTCAAGCTACCCTGCCTGAATATTATTTAATAACAACCTTAGTGGTGTTTTGTTTTTTCTCTGCTTTAGGTAAAATAATGGCCAAAATTCCATCGGTGAACTGCGCATCAATCTTACTTGAATCAATGTTTTCTGGTAAAGTGAAGCTGCGGGAAAACTTACCATAGAAATTTTCAACCATGTGAAATTTGTCCTCTTTGTTTTCATTCTTAAGCTTACGCTCTCCGCTAATGGTTAAAACATTACGCTCTACATCAATATTGATTTCATCTTTCTTCAAACCAGGCAATGCAACATGAACCTCAAATTGATTTTCCCTTTCAACCACATCTACACGTGGTGTGAAAAATACATTGCGTTCAAACTTGCCTAAGCCCTCGTTAAAAAATGAATCGAATAAGCTGTTGATTTCATTTGGCATCATTCTCTCTCTGAAGAATTCTTTTGCAGGATTAAATTTAATAAGTGTCATTGTTATGGTCTCCTTTAGTTTTTTTGTTTGGATACCAGCTAAGCAGCAAGTGATTTGCCAAATAGCAAAAGCGGTCATTATGACCGCTTTACAATAAATTTATTCAAATTAATTTTCTTTATTCAGTCAAAGTGACCGAAACATAATCTTGGTTCGGAAAAAACGTCACTTACCCAAATACACATTGATATCTTCCATCATTTTCTGAGATATAACCTTACACACTTTTTGGGTCATTTCTTCTTTCGAAACCAATTGGCGTTTTACCTGATTGAACTGTTCTCTGAATTCGGTGGGTTTTGCAGGCATGGTATTTTTGGCGGGCAATTCAGGATATAAACTGTTTACATTTCCTGCATAAGTGCAATTATGCATTTCATCTGCAACCTCCTCTGTTAATACTTCACTGGCCACCACTTGAGCCGTTTGGGTTGAAACCAATTGGTAAAATACGCGGTAATACAACCTACGTTTTTGGTGTGAGTCCATGTAGTGAACCTTTTTGAAACGGGTTACAGTTTGTGGAATCCCATTAGGAATGGCAGGCGGTAACGTTTCAGTATAGGCTTCATAGGCCACCAAAGAATCTCCTAATAAACCGGTATCTTCATAAACCAAATCGCTTATAGCTGTCATTAATACATATTTCAAGCCAATGAGTTTACCTGCTTTCGCAGCACTTTCTGGGTCAACAATGCCACTCATACCCAATTGTTGTTCTCGCAACATACTTTCTAATGAACTTCTATCAACCACTTTTAAGAAGGGGTTCTTGGCCTGAACCAAGGTAGCAATGATTTGCTGGTATAATCGCACGTCAAAACCTTGGGTGCGGGTTTGGTTTTGAACAGGAAGAACTCCTAATCCTACACTAGCTTTTGCCAATGCATCTGCGCGCAAAGCGACGGCATTTTTATAGGTAGCATCTAAACTCACAATTTTATTGAAATCTCTGTAGGCATCTTTGTAGTTCTCTATCTCCATCATTTTTTGTCCGTGCTGATACAATGGCTCCACAATACTTTTCACACGTAATACAGTGGCATCTTTATAAGTTGAGTCTATGAGGGCAATTTCAGAAAAAGCAGCTTCAGCCATTTCATATTTATTGCTTTTCATCAACTCTAAACCACTATCATATTTCTTGCTGATGTATTCATTTTTTATATCCTCATAAATGGGGTCATACATACTAGGCCATTCTAATTCTACCCCAACAGATTTACATTTATCATAATACTTCTTGCAAGCAATGTATTGCATTACTGCTTGTTGGTTTTCATTGGAAACTACATGTTTACTAAATTGTCCAAACTTGCCTTGCAAGACCACATTTCCTGTCTTTTTTAAACCTTGTTTGGCTTCTTCTTTGTCGGGTCGAACCAAAAGTGCGTTATAATAATAATTTGAGGCACCATCATTGTTACCCAATAGATATTGTTTGTCTCCTTCCTTCATGTATCGCTTGCTGGGATCGCAGGAAGTAAAGGTTATAATAACAAGTAAAATGGAAAGCAATTTTTTCATAAAAACATCTTACGGTGAAACTTCAAAATAACAAGAATTCGGTATTACATTTTTTCAGGAACCGATATACCTAATAAAGCGAAAGAACTTTTAATCACTTGTGCACTTAAGCTACAAACCATCAAACGCATGGCCCTTTGGTCTTTGTTTTCCTCTTTTAGTATTTGGTGATCATGGTAAAATAAAGAATACAATTTGGCCAACTCATAAACGTTGTTGCAAATAATACCCGGACTCAAATCCTTGGCAGCTTCAGCAATTACACTTGGGTATTGGTAAAGCTTGATGAGCAAGTCTTTTTCAACTTTACTTAGGCTTATTTGGTGCGTATCAAAATGTTGCTCAAAGTTGCCCGCATTTCTTAAAATAGAGCGAATACGTGCATGGGTGTATTGAATAAAAGGTCCAGTATTCCCTTGAAAATCGATGCTTTCTTCGGGATTGAACATCATTTTTTTCTTCGGGTCAACCTTCAACAAATAGTATTTTAAAGCGCCCATACCAATGGTATGATAGAGTTGTTGTAGTGTTTCTTCACTTTCTCCTTCCATTTTACCAAGGGCTTTGGTGGTTTCTGCTGCGGTTAATTCCATTTCGGCAATTAAATCATCTGCATCTACAACCGTACCTTCCCTACTTTTCATTTTGCCATGCGGTAATTCAACCATGCCATAACTCAAATGATAGATACCAGAAGCATAGGATTTACCAAGCTTTTGGGCAATCAATTGCAATACTTTAAAATGGTATTCTTGCTCGTTTCCTACCACATAAATGGAACGATTGCAGTTGAAGTCGCCAAATTTTAATTCTGCGGTACCTAAATCTTGGGTTATGTATACAGAGGTGCCATCACCACGTAATACCAATTTCTGGTCGAGGCCATCAGCAGTTAAATCAATCCAAACAGAGCCATTTTCTTTTGTAAAGAATACACCTTTTTCCAAGCCTTCTTGTACAATTTCTTTACCTAATAAATAGGTATTTGATTCATAATAATATTTATCGAATTGAACTCCGAGTTTTTTATAGGTAGCGTCGAAACCAGCATACACCCAATCATTCATCATTTTCCAAACGCCTACCACCTCTGGATCGTTGGCCTCCCATTTTACCAGTAGGTCTTGTGCAGCTAACATCGCAGGGGCTTGCTTGGCGGCCTCTTCTTCGGATAAACCAGATAATCTTAATTCGGCAACCTCTTTTTTGAAATGTTTATCGAACTCTACATAGTATTTACCCACCAAATGATCACCTTTTAAACCAGAGCTTTCAGGGGTTTCGCCGTTTCCAAATTGCATCCATGCATACATACTTTTGCAAATATGAATTCCACGATCGTTTACAAGGTTGCAGGTAAAAACTTCGTGCCCATTTGCTTTTAAAATCTCTGCTACTGAATAACCCAATAGGTTGTTACGGATGTGACCTAAATGTAAAGGTTTATTGGTATTTGGAGAAGAGTATTCTACCAAAACAGGTTCTTTGCTTTTGGCATCTGCAAATCCATATGTAGCAGATTTAGGTTCAAGCAAAAACTGCAACCAGTAGGAAGGTTGAATGGTTAAGTTTAAAAAACCTTTGATTACTTGATAAGAGGCAATAAGAGGGAAATTAGTTTGTAAGGCTGCTCCAATTTCATTGGCGCTTTGTTCTGGATTTTTTCTTGTAATCTTTAGGTATGGAAAAACCACAAAGGTAAAATCACCTTCAAAATCGGAAGTGGTTTGTTCAATGGCGATGGTATCTGCTGAAATCTGCTGGTTATACAGTTGAAAGAGCGTGTGCGCTAGCTGAGATTTTATTTGTTCTTGTATCATTTTCAATGGTCAAAGATAGCGTTTTTAGCTAAAATTTCAGGGTGAATAATAATTGCTTATAGGTGCTTTAAATTGAAAAGTTCCAAAGAAATCGCTACATAAAAAAAGAGCGGCACAACTTCCATTGCGCCGCCCTTCACCTAAAACTTATGAAACTAAATTCCGAAACCGGGATTTTCAATAGAGAAGGATGTGTGTGGAGGATTCACATCTTTGGCAAAAACTTTGATCAAATCTTTATTGGTAATGATACCAACCACCTTATTTTCTGTAACTACAGGCAGGGCTTGAAACTTGCCAAATTCCAATAAACGAAGGGCATCTGCTACAGTAGTTTCAGGTTCAACAAAAATGGGATCTTCTGTCATTAACTTACGCATATCGTATTTTTCGTCAATATCTCTCATGCTAGTGCAATCAACAGATACCAATTCTTCATGAACCAATTTTAACACATCAAATAAACTGATAATACCAAGCAGTTCGTCGTTTTCTGTTACAGGTAAGTGTTGAATTTTGTGGGTAGCAAAAAAGCGCATCACCTCGCTTATTTTGTTATGAAGACCAGCTACAATCACTTTGTCTGTCATAAAATCTCCCACGGTGAAATGACTTTTCATAAAATATTTATTGCGTCAATCAATTTGACAACACAAATGTACATTGGGTTCAAAGAGAAACCTTTGACCTATGTCAGTAAACAAAATGATAAATGTCAGGATGTAAAAAATCCTGTACTGCTTTTAACAAGCTATTTTAAACTCTCATGAGTTTTTCCGCAGCCTTTTCAAGGGTTTCATTGCTCTTGGCAAAACAGAAACGCAGCACATTGTTATCGGTTTTTTTGTGGTAAAAAACAGAGGTAGGAATACTTGCTACCTTGTGTTCTTTGGTTAAACGCACGGCAAAGTCAATGTCGCGCTCCTGCGTAATCTTCGCATAGTTGAGCATTTGAAAATATGAACCCTTGCACGGCAATAGCTTAAAGTTTGACCCCTTAATGAGCTTTTGAAAGTAATTCCTTTTGTCTTCATAAAATTGGTTTAATTGAAGGTATGCATCAGCATCATTCATATAATCTGCTAAGGCATACTGAATGGGAGTATTGGCACTAAATGCCATGAATTGATGAACTTTTCTGAATTCCCTTGTGAGGTTTTCTGGGGCAAGTACATAGCCCATTTTCCATCCGGTGGTATGGTAAGTTTTCCCGAAGGAAGAAATAATAATGGATCTCTCTGCTAACTTTGGAAACCTAGATACACTCTGATGTTCGTTATGGTCGAAAATGATGTGTTCATACACTTCATCGCTTAACACCACCACATCTGTATTATCTAATATCTTCTGCAATTGAAGCATGTCATTATCTGTTAAAATACTTCCCGTAGGATTATGGGGAGTATTGATCATGATCATGCGTGTTTTGAAGTTGATTAACTTTTTAACTTCATTCCAATCAATTGTGTAATCGGGGTATTTCATTTCATAGAAAATAGCCCTACCCCCATTTAATTCAATGGCGGGAACATAACTGTCGTAACAAGGTTCTATCACTACAACCTCATCATCTTCGCGCACTACAGCACTTACCGCGGCATATATACCATGGGTTCCGCCTGGTACAATGGTTACTTCTGTTTCGGGATGGTAAACTGCGCCGTATAAACTTTGCGTCTTTGCCGCAATTTTTTCACGAAGGGAGAGTATACCAGGCATGGGAGCATATTGGTTCATTCCCTTTTCCATATAGTGATTTACCAGAGAAATTAATTGGGGTGAACAACTAAAATCGGGGAAACCTTGCGCCAAATTTATGGCTTGCTGCTCATTTGCATGAGCGGTCATGACCGAAAAAATGGTTGTACCTACATGTGGCAATTTACTTTTTACTGAACCCGAAAAATTCATGAATATTACTTAGGTTTGGTATCCAATGATAGAGATTCAGGCCCATACTACCAAGCACCAAATTCTAAGGGTTTGAAATTGTGTTTTTTAAATAGTTGCTTTATTACTGTGTTTTTTATAATCTCGTAGAACTAAACATCCAACCCATATGTACCTCATAGCCGATAGTGGTTCAACCAAAACAGATTGGTGCCTAACAGACAAATCTGGAACCAACCAAAAGATTTTTCATACCATAGGATACAATCCCTATTTTATTGATACCGAAGCCATCTATTATTCTTTATCTGAAAACCTCTTAAAGGATATGGATGCAGATGTAGTAACCGAAGTGCACTTCTATGGCGCTGGTTGCAGTACCCCAGAGAAAAAAGAAATTGTGAGAAAAGCACTCAATCGTTCTTTCCCAAAGGCCAATACTATTTTTGTAGGACATGATTTATTGGCTACCGCCCGAGCTTTATTAGGCAAGGAAAAAGGATTTGCCGCCATCTTAGGAACAGGTACCAATACCTGTTTGTATGATGGAGTGGATATTTCTATGAATATAGATTCTTTAGGTTATTTATTAGGAGATGAAGGAAGTGGAAGCTATATAGGAAGAAAAATTGTGCGCGATTTCATGCGAGGTAGGTTAGATCCGCCTCTTCAAGCGCGCTTCAAAGAGCGTTTCCAAATACAAGACAATGAGCAAATTTTCCATACCTTGTACACTACCCAATTCCCTAACCGATACTTGGCTAGCTTCTGTAAATTTGCCGATGAGTTTGTTACCCACCCATACATTCGTAACAAGGTACGCGACTCCTTCCGCGATTGTTTCAAAAACCTTGTGAGCAAATATCCAGATTACAAACAATATAACTTCAATTGCGTGGGTTCGGTAGGATTTGTTTTTAAGGATATCCTAGAAGAAGTTGCCTTAAGTTATGATATGCATTTAGGTAGAGTAATCAAATCACCTTTAGAAGATTTGGTTCGTTTCCATTTAGAAGAGTAGTTTAACGATTTATGTTCCTTGGGTTCGTGCAAAGCGAACCCGAGTTCACTTCTTCATCAAAATATGTAAGGGTAATGCACTCGTGTCTTCTACCCAAATTGGGCAGGCACGTAAGGAATCCAAATATTTATTTGCCTCCTGCTCGTTTAATGGATAAGTGTTTAAACCCGGTTGAAGAAAAATGAGGTAGTTTGCATCTTTTAGAAAAGGGAAATGATACAATTTATCTCTAAATGCCAAATGCGGCATTAGGTTGGCCTGAGCGCATACAGCAGCATTGGCAGGTACCTCAAGCAATTTCGCCCTCACCTTAGCAGCGTCAAAATCTGGTTTATAATGTGCTAAAGAAAGAATATTCTCCTTTATTGGTTGATAACTTGCATACCTTTCATTGAATTTACGCATACTTATTCCAATGGTACAAAGCACAACAAAAATAATAAAGAATAACCTGTAACGTACCTTTGAGATATCTTTCAACCAATACCACAAAGCTACAGAAATTACCATCGCCAATTCTATTTGATAGTGATAGGAAATACCCCAAAAGGCACTTTCTTTATTCCACATTTTTTGCATCAATAAGGGTAAGGCCATCCATAAAAATTGAGGTTTAAAAAAGAGGACCATTCCGCCCGATACCAAAAACACCTTCCAAAACTCTCTTTTAATAATTTCTTCTGTATCTGGTTGCACATGGCTCTTCCAGAAAAGCGAAAAGGTATCATAAGGATGGTAAAACAAATGCGTAATAATTTCTGAAAAGCTGCCACCTAAATGACTGTACCTCTGTAATTGTAAGAAACCTTCTCCACCCGCCAAAGCAGGCATGATAAAGAAAGCTGCCAACAAATAATAAAATAGTGCGAATACAAATAAAACCAATGAAAAAAGGTACACTTTTTTATTACGTTCAACAACTATAAACGGCAAGGAAAGAGCGATAAATCCTGCCCAAATGGCCATGTTTTCTTTAGAACCCAGCATGGCCACAAAACACAATACGGTTTGAACCCATTTACCTTTCCTAAAATAGTAAATAAACCAGGGAAAAAAGGCAGCCCCAATCACATTGTCATGGTAATCGAATCCATATGCTGCAAATACAAATAAACTGCAATAAAGTTGAAGTCCTAACAACAAAGCTACCCACTCTTCTACCCCCGAATTATGGGTTAATTTTTGAATGCCTTTGATGGCAAAAACCAATGCCATTAATTGAATTATTAAAAGGGTATAGCTTCCAAAAACCCAATAGAGTGGAGAAAATAAAGGCACCCAAAAACTTAAATGGCAAGCCAGGTATGGTAGAGGCTCACCACCCAATAATTGAGTAACCATAGCGGGTTCAAAATGAGCATAATGATACAGCGCCTGATTTGCAAGGCCATAATCTAAACCCGATGACCTAAAATAAAAGTGATTTAATAAAGAAAGGGCGCTATATACTAAAAGAAAAAAACCATGCATTACCCACCAGTAAAGCCTGTATTTTCCTTTAATAGTATCCATTAACTTAGTGAATATTATTTCAAACCAATTTCACGCAGGCGCTCAATCAAATAATCGCCAGCTGATATAGGTTCATACGCCAATAGATTTTGCTCATTCACACACTCTGGTATACAATCTAAACGCATTTCACTCCTTGGATGTAAAAAGAATGGTATGGAATACCTGCTAGTACCCCACTTTTCTCTTGGTGGATTAACCACTCTATGTGTGGTGCTTTTTAAAACATTATTTGTTAATCGTTGCAACATATCACCAACATTCACCACCAATTGTTCTGGTAAAGCTGTTATACCTACCCACTCATTTTGTTTGGATAATACTTGCAGGCCTTCTGCACTAGCACCCATCAATAATGTTATTAAATTTATATCTTCATGCTCTGCCGCCCTTACTGCCGATTTAGGTTCAGCGCTAATTGGTGGGTAATGAATGGGCCTTAAAATACTGTTACCATGAAAGATTTTATCATCAAAATAAAACTCATCTAATTTCAAATACAAAGCAATGGCACGTAACATATACTTGCCTGTTTCTTCTAGTTGTTTATAAGCCAATAAACCGTATTTATTAAAGTTTGGCAACTCTTCTACCATTACATTGGCAGGATATTCATTTGCAATAGGGTCGTTTCCTGTAACGGTCTGCCCAAAATGCCAAAACTCTTTTAAGTCGCCTTCATTTCTTCCTTTGGCATGTTCTTTACCAAAACTGGTATATCCGCGCTGACCAGCCTGACCAGGAATTTCATATTTCTTCTTTTGTTCTTCAGACATTGAGAAAAACTCTTGGCATTGCCAATATAATTGCTGACTTACATCGTCTTCTAATAAGTGACCTTTTACTGCAACAAAACCTATATCGGTGTAGGCTTTACCTAAGGCAGCTACAAAGTTTGCTTTTTTAACAGGATCGCCACTTAAAAAGTCGCGTAAATCAATAGATGGAATCATTCAATTATACTTTTTTCAATTATACAAACTAATACACAAAAGACTTTTGTTTTTTAAACAATTCAGAAAATTGGTCGAAATCTTTTTTATAAAATAAACCAGTTCCAGAGGTTACCACATTTCGGTTATACATGGCATCGAAGCCATTTTTACTAAACACTTTTAGTTTGGTGTTTCCATTTTTTTTCAAATTATAAGTAAACGCAAAATTGGTTTGTGTTTGGTCAATAGCATAGCTGGTTTGGACCTCAAGTCTGTTATCTAAAAACCTTTTAGAGGCAGACAATAACATGGTTCTTCCTTTGGTTGGATCGGAAGCATTTAATAGGTCAACACTCACATCAATATTGGGCAAGGCCTTCCCTATTAATCCTGCGGCCTGTCTGCTAAGAAGGTCGGATACCGTTTGATTTCCGAAATTATTATTGGCAGTATTGTTTGTGTTGGTAATAGGCACAAAACTTCCACTAATTAACAAAAACAACATTTGTTGGTTCATCATTTCTGGTTCGCGCCTAAAATTTGCCAATACGGCATTTAATTCAGAGGCTGCCGCCCCTGTAACGGTATTAGATAAATCTGGGAAGTTTAAATCAAAAGTAAACTCTGGTCGTTCAACTATACCTTTAATTCGAATGATACATTCAACGGGCAAACGCACATTTGGATCAGGCGCGTTGTACATGTTCACAATTTCATTGATGGTAGTTTTCAATTTATAGACACCTGAAATATCCATCCTTCCATTGAGTGGGTCACCATTCCATTTTATTTGACTTCCGGGTTGTAGGTTAAACTTTTTAGCCACCACATTCATAGCAGAAAAGCGATATTCTCCTTCAGTTAATTCATAGGTCCCATACATCAAAAAGTTTCCATCCGGCAAATAATCCATCCGCAATTTCCCTTTACCTTTTGCCTTGATACGATCGTCAGATTTTGCGTCCATAATTACCTGAATTTCTGCATTCGGATTACAGGTTATATTCATATAAACGCCTACGCCAAAATCAGAATTTTTTCGTTGAACTTTATAAGCAAATACAGTGTCTCTGCTAGTATAGTTTATAAATGATTCACCTGTTTCTGAACTAGCGCCAAATGGGTTAATCATTATCTTGGTACCTTTATCAGAGGTAGCATCAATGTACATGTCTATGGCATCGCTATTTCCCTTAATTTTAAACTTACCACTGGCATAGGCTGAACCATAAAACAAATCGTTGTCTTTGGCCACAGTATTTAACACTTGAAAGGTTTTAAAATCTTCTATTCGAATATCATAATCTAATTCCGAGAAACCTTTGTGTTTGATGTTCCCACTTACCAATGCCTTTTGTTTATTAGCATCTGTAATGTAAAAGGGAATAATATTCATTTGGTTATCTTGGAAGGTAATTTTTGCTTTGTCGAACTTATAATAAGTTTGCAAGTACTCTATCTTAAATGTAGCTTGATTAATGTTCAATTGTCCATCTAATTTTAACTTGTCCAATGGTCCGCTTAACCTAGCATTTAAACTTGCTTCACCCTCATATAACTTCACGTAATCTTTTACAAATGCTTGAAAGGCATCAATTTTAGAATCACCAAAATCAATGGATAAGTCTAAATTTTTACGCGCAATTTCATAAACCCCTGATCCTTTTAACTTGTTTATTTTTCCTTTGTCTGAAGAAAAGTCTATGAGCAAATCTTCTTCATTTTCTCTATAACCAATAGACAATTGGTAATCGCCCAGAGTATCGCCATCTAAACTTAAATCCGTGGTATTTATTTGCCCTATCACCACATCACGTGAACCCATGTTTTTATAGACCAAATATCCATTACCTAAACCGTTTAAATCTACCCCCAAATCTTTCACAAATTGGTTGATTGTATTCAGTTCAATGTTTTCAACTTTGGCACTGATATTTTTCTTAACTGCATCAAATGCGTATTGCCCATCGATATCAATTTTTTGTTTTCCATTTTCCAATCTCAAATGGTTAAATCCAATTTGGTTCAGATCTAACTTTACAGACTTCCCTTCCATAATTTGCCACCTAGAGCTACCAGATTGCACCCATGATGGTTTATAGGCCAGCCAAAAGGCATCTGGTTCAAACCATACATCGTGACTAAATTCTCCGTGAACTATACTTTGGGTATCTTGAATTTTATAAAACATATCCCAATGGTCAACAGTTGCCTCAGCCTTTAGGGCAAAATCACCCACTAATACTGTATCTGTTTTAGATAAATTCTTGAACCCAAACAACAACTCCCCGGAGGATAATTGGTCTTTCTTTATTCGAAAAGTAGTTTGGTTTAAATACCAACCATCATAATTGATATTACCAACATAACCAGCCAATTCATAGGCGTTCAACTCACTATTTACCCTTCCTTCTACATCTATATTGGTGGCATTATATCCCGGGAAAAATAAGGGAGAAATAGAGGCAGTTGATAAAACATTCAACTCAAAATTAAAATCTTGCAAGGTATTTTTAACAGGTTTAGGGCTAAAATAACTTGGTGCTAAATTCATGGTCCAATTGCTCACTTGAGCCGCAATTTGTCCTAGGTCGAACTCTCCTTTTATTTGACCTTTTACAAAATCGCCATTTATTCTTACCAATTCTTCCTCCCCATTTTCAGCTTCTAATTTCAATTGGTTTATTCTGTATGAGTATGCGCCTTTTTCGTAGTGAAAATCTTCAACGGCCACCGTTCCATAATGATCATTCAAGTCTTTGAAAAAGTAATCTGCTTCAAAATTTGTGGCCAATTCAATTTTTTCAGAGTGCCATTTCAAGGGTTTAAGATTGGCATTTTCAACTCTACCATCCAAAACAATGTGAGCAAACTCTTTACTTAAATCTGTTCTCACATTAGCAAAA
This sequence comes from uncultured Bacteroidota bacterium, assembly GCA_903834625.1. GTDB lineage: Bacteria > Bacteroidota > Bacteroidia > UKL13-3 > UKL13-3 > B1. The sequence goes on along the minus strand of CAILJQ010000182.1, from coordinate 19,994 downwards.
ACTTCTAGATTGGTATCGGCAATGGCCAGCTGAACACGGAGGTCTTTATTGGCAATACCGCCCTTCACATCCAAATTGGTGTATGAATATCCATCATAACCTAACTCATAAATATGTCCTACAAACTTGCTATTGAGTGTAGCCAAATCAAATCCTTTACCTTCCACACTTGCATCAAATGAAATAACACCTAATGAAGGTTCTTTCAAAAAACTCCCCAATTGAAAGGCATTCATTTTAATGGCACCAGAGTATTCACTCAACATGGTTTCATCATTTATCTTCATGTTTAAGTCGGTTTCTGCAGTACCATACATAGTTTCAATAGAACCATAGGTTACAAAATCTTCATAAAATCCGGTGAAGTTTCCTTTGTAGGTAAGTTTGCCTAGGTCTTCCAATGTTTGGGGTAAATCCATGGCAACAATTTGTTCTAATTCGGTTCGAACCGAAGAAAAATAATCTGCCCGAATATCCATAAAGGTTTCTTCAATATCTGGCAATCCTCTGAACTTGGCGTCTCCCATGAAACGGGTATGATTTCCAATGCTCAGTGACATTTCTTTCAGGGTTAAATTTGCCAATGGACCTTTTACATTCCCACTTACTTTTGCCTTGTATTTGTAAATGCTAAAATCAGGTATAAAATAGGCCACATCTTTCATATCTACCTCGCTTTGTGTAAGCGTGGCTTTCATTTGAACCTTGTTATAAAAATCATCATAAGCATCCCAATTTTTAGCATACAACCCATATTGATTTTTGATATGGCTGTAGGGAGTTACAAGGTCAAGATTATTGAGAACTATTGCTGTATTACAAACAATTGCATTTGCATTCATGCGCAATATTTCAAAGCCACAGCGCTCTTTTACAGTAAAGTTTCTTAAATCAAATGAGAGGGAGTCGTCTATAATCTTAAAATTTTTCGACCTAAAGTTGGCATCATAAAATACGATACGGTTATAATCAAAACCCTCTTGGGTGAAGGTAGCTGTAGAATCGAAATAACAAAAGCGCGTATCCATGCACTCTAAGTTCCTAAACTCAAGGATAAAGGGTGGAGCCAAAGGATCAGAGGTGGTATCATTTGGGTTAGAAAATAGATTAACCACATCCAAACTGTATGTGTTGTCTTTATAGGTTGTAATTTTACATACCCCTTCATCTAAAACTACATCGTTTAAAATAAAGTGAGTTGAGTCTATATTCATCCCCGAAATATTGAACTGTAACCTACCTGCATAAAAGGTGGTATCCTGCTTTTGATCGCCAAAATTCACCCTGCGTAGGCTAAAGTAAGTCCAACCATCATAACTTATTTCACCCACACTGATGCGGGTTTTATAGGTTTCGTTTAAATAGCTAGTAACCCTGTTTATGAGATAGTTCTGAAAAGAATAAGTGGTAAATAGCAGGTACGCCAAAAACAGCAAGGCTGCGAAGCTTGCAGATAATACATAAGATATTTTGATAAACTTCTTAAGCAACGTAGTTTTGCCCGAAAGATAAACATATAAACGGGTGCCTGCAAATTTGCAAAAAGATATTATTATTCTCGCCATTGAATCCTCTTGCGACGATACTGCCGCTTCTGTGATAAAAAATGGAAAAATCCTTTCAAATAAGGTCGCCACACAGGCTATTCATGAATTGTATGGAGGCGTTGTTCCCGAATTAGCCAGTAGGGCGCACCAGCAAAACGTGGTTCCAGTGGTTGATATTGCACTTAAAGAGGCAGGTGTAGGTTTGAACCAATTGAGCGCCGTGGCTTTTACCAAAGGGCCAGGGTTAATAGGTTCATTAATGGTTGGATCAAGCTTTGCTAAATCATTGGCTCATGCGCTACATATCCCTTTAGTGGGAGTTCATCACATGCAAGCCCATGTATTGGCTCATTTTATTAATGACCCCAAACCCCAATTCCCCTTTCTGTGCTTAACGGTAAGTGGCGGACATACTCAAATTGTCAAACTTAATAGTTACTTCAACCAAGAGATTTTAGGCAAAACCATTGATGACGCTGCGGGTGAAGCATTTGATAAAGCTGCAAAAATATTGGGCCTACCCTATCCTGGCGGACCATTAATTGACAAAAACGCACAATTGGGCGACCCAAAAGCATTTGCCTTTCCGCAACCTAATATACCTGAATTAGATTATAGTTTTAGTGGTTTAAAAACGTCTATCCTTTACTTTATTCAAAAGCAGGTAAAAGAAAATCCAAGCTTCATTGAAGAGAATTTAGCCAATTTATGCGCCTCTATTCAGTATGCAATTGTTAAGCATTTGATGAAGAAGCTCCAGTTGGCTGCCACACAAACAGGAATCAAGGAAATTAGTTTAGCCGGAGGGGTTTCTGCCAACAGCAATTTACGTAAAACCCTTGAGGAAACTGGCCAAAAGCTAGGTTGGAACACCTATATACCTGCCTTTGAATATTGTACAGACAATGCGGCAATGATTGCCATGACAGCCCATTATAAATACCTTGAGTCTATATTTGAGGAGGAAGATACAGCCCCTTTTCCACGCTCCTAAAGGGATTCTTCTCACATAATTTTTTTGAATCAAGGATTCCCTTTACTTTTATAAAAAAATATTTCATTGAAACACCTCATTCTCATGCGACATGCTAAGGCCATAAAAAGTGGTTTTAGCAGTGATTACGAGCGCGATTTAGAAGAGCGCGGTAAAAAGGATGCCGCTACTATGGCCATTGCCCTTCATAAAAGCAACATCAAACCTGATTTAATTGTAGCCAGTCCATCTACTCGAACCAAAAGAACTGCCCTCATTGTTGCCAAAGAATTGAACTTAGAGCCTCAAAATTTAGAATTTGAAACCAGCATTTACGAGGCAGAAATAAATGATTTAATGCATGTTATTAGATCATTTAACGATACATACAAGAGCATTTTATTGATAGGACATAACCCTTCAATGACGGGTATAGTTGGGTATCTAACTAACACCTTCCTCGACCATCTTCCTACCTCTGGCATTGTTGTTGTTGACTTGCAAGAAAGCACATGGAAACAAACCCAAAGCAGAAAAGGAAGAGTTGTTTGGAGTTTATCGCCAAAGGGTGTTACGCTCACTTAAATATTTTTTTGAAATAAAAACCTAAAAGCCCGTTATTACAAAACACATGAAGAAATTACTCCTGATACTACTTTCCATTGGATTTTCAATTTCCCTATTTGCTCAAGAATTACCCTTTAGTGGCACCAAAAACAAAAAGGCTGAATATTATTTTGGTGAGGCTTTAAAAACCTTTCAATTACAAGATTTTGCCAAAACCCAAAATTGGCTAGATAAAGCCTTAGCGCTCGATCCTAATTTTATAGATGCCTATATGATGTTGGCAGAAATGAAAAAAGACAATGACAAATTTGAAGATGCCATTGGCTTATACAATAAAGTTATTGCGCTCAACCCCGAATTTCCGATGAGTTATTTTGGTAGAAGCAGGTGTTATTTTGTTTTACAGCAATACGACAATGCCTTTAAAGACGCCGAAAAGTTCATGAGTTTTCCAGATTATTATCAGAAAAAAGATGTTATTTCAAAAGTAAAAGACAATGCAGATTTTGCACGAAATGCCATTAAATCCCCTTTCCCTTTTAACCCCATTAATTTAGGGAATATGGTTAACTCAATGGATAATGAATATTTCCCGGGCATTACTGCTGATGAACAAGTATTGATTTTCACCCGTTTGGTAAACGGCAGAGACGAAGAATTTTACCGTAGCACAAAGGTAGATGGAAAATATACCCTTGCAGAAAATATGGGTTACCCTATTAATACAGAAAGAAATGAAGGAACTGTTTCCCTATCTGCCGATGGTCAATATATCTTTTATACAGCTTGTAACAGACCTGGGGCAAGTGGGAGTTGCGATTTATTCCTTAGCAAACTTGATGGCAACACTTGGTCTGAACCTATAAACCTTGGACCACCCGTTAATTCTGCCTCATGGGAGTCGCAACCTTGTTTGAGTTTTGACGGACGAACCTTATATTTTAGCAGTAATAGACCAGGTGGTTATGGAGAGAGTGATATTTGGTATACCACTTTTAAAAATGGAAGGTGGACGCCCCCAGTTAATGCAGGACCAGAAATAAACAGTGCTGGAGACGATCAATCACCTTTTATTGCCAAAGATGATCAAACCTTATACTTCAACAGCGATGGACACCCAGGAATGGGAGGAGTTGATTTATTTTTTACCAGAAGAGGGCCAGATGGTAGGTGGCAAAAACCTGTTAACTTAGGATATCCTATCAACAGCTATAAAGATGAAACATGCTTGGTTATCTCTTCTAACGGAAAGGATGCTTTTATGGCCAAAGAGGGCGATGATTCAAGAGGTGGTTTAGACATATATAGTTTTGAATTATATGAGCAGGCAAGACCTCAAAAAACAGGTTATGCCAAAGGGGTTGTATTTGATGCAGTGACAAAGAAAAAACTAACAGCCAAAATTGAATTGATAGATTTAGCTACAGGTAGAACCGTTATTGAATCTTATTCAAACAAAGTATCTGGAGAATTTTTGGTTTGCTTACAAGGCAACAAAAATTATGCTTTAAACGTAAGTGCTCAAGGGTATTTATTTTACTCGGAAAACTTCTCTCTTCAAAATCAAAGTGCCACTGATCCTTTGATTTTATCTGTTCCATTGCAACCCATTACTGCCGGAGCAAAAATTGTTTTGAAGAATATTTTCTTTGATTCAGACAAGTTTGAGCTAAAAGCTGAATCGAAAGCAGAATTGAATAAATTGATCCAATTTTTAAGTAATAATCCTAAAGTCAATATTGAGATTGGAGGACATACAGACAATACTGGAGATTTTACTAAAAACTCTACCTTATCTGCCAATAGAGCCAAAGCTGTAAAAGATTATTTGGTGGCTGCAGGCGTTCCTGTGGCAAGGTTAACTTACAAAGGTTATGCCGACACACAACCCATTGCCGATAATAAAACCCTTGATGGAAGAGCAAAAAACAGAAGAACCGAAATAAAAATAATATAGTCTTTCACAAATTGTCCATTAATTCAATTTGCTTGGATGCAAAAATCAATGGATATTGCATGCTCATAAATTTTTAGGATGGAAGCGCTGGTTTCAACAGATTATCAATTCGCCGGTCAACAAGGATTTTACCGCGGAAAAGTTCGTGATGTATACAATATCAACAATACCTACTTGGCTATGGTTGCTTGCGACCGAATCTCTGCTTTTGATGTAGTTTTACCCAGAGCTATCCCCTTTAAAGGTCAGGTTTTGAACCAAATCGCCTCTCACTTTTTGCATTTAACCAAAGATATTGTTCCCAATTGGCTGGTAAGCAGTCCAGATCCAAACGTGAGCATAGGACATTTCTGCGAACCCTATAAAGTTGAAATGGTTATTAGAGGTTACTTAGCCGGACATGCTTGGAGAGAATACAAATTAGGTAAAAGAATCATTTGTGGTGTGTCTATGCCTGATGGCATGAGAGAAAACGACCCCTTTCCTGAACCCATTATCACTCCTACCATTAAAGCATCCGAAGGGCATGATGAGGATATTTCAAGAGAGGGTATCCTTGAAATGGGACTTGTTTCAGAAGCAGATTATCTCATCTTAGAAGACTATACCAGAAAACTATTTGCTTTTGGTTCAGCCTATGCCAAGCAGCAAGGATTGATATTAGTTGATACCAAATATGAATTTGGCAAAAAAGATGGCCAAATTTTGTTGATGGATGAAATTCATACTCCCGACTCAAGCAGGTATTTTTATGCCGACACCTATGATGAAATTCAAGGTAAAGACCAGCAGCAACGACAATTATCCAAAGAATTTGTGAGACAATGGTTAATTGAAAATGGTTTTCAAGGGTTGGAAGGTCAGCTGGTACCTGTTTTTACAGATGAGTTTGTTCAATTGATTACCCAAAGGTATATTGAGTTGTTTGAAAAAATAACTGCAAAAAAATTCGAAAGACAAGCATACGATTCAGTGATAGCGCGTGTTGAAAACAACATTCAACAAGCCTTGTTAACATTGGACAAATAATATACATGTCGGCTTTTTGGTTTTCCTTGTGGGTAAATACCGCCTATTTCTTGGCAGATGTTTTTATCAAATTAGGTAGTAAGGAATTACCAGCAGGTAAACTTATATATATACGCTCCCTATTTACGGTTTTATTAGCCAGTATTTGGTTATTGGCCTCTGGTGATGTGTTACAAGTCCCAAACTTTCCTACAATCCTTCAATTGATAGGATGCAGTATTTTATGTGCATTCGGATTATATTTTTACATAGAAGCTTTACGGAATTTGCATTTTGTGAACGTCTCTGTAATAGGTATTTGTGGAGCTCTAATTCATTACATCATTGGAATTTTGCAAGGAGAACCCTTTAACGCATTGTTTCTCTTGGCCGCCGCGTTGGCCATTTTTGGCATTGTCATCCAATGGCGCAAAACTAGTAATCCAAAGGGAATGGTAGAAGCCGTTTTAAGTGCAATTTTATGGGGCTTTGGTTATGCACTCATGAGTTTTCCACTTGCTAATACCACTGCTATATGGGGAACCTGGATAAGTGAGTTTACGCTGTTGTTGTTATCAGTACTTTTTTTATTTCGGTCTGAACCAAATGATACTTTTCTAAAACCTGAATGGAAAAACTATCAACTCATGTTGGTTGCTGTATTTACAATTAGTGGCTCTGTTTTAATGAATATCTGTTATCAAGAATTTTCTCTGAACCTCATGGGATTTATGCAATTGTCATTTTTCCCCTATTCTCTCCTAGCAGGTTACTTTATTTTTAGGGAAAAACTAAGCACCAATGAATGGATTGGAAATATTTTGGTAGTAGCAGGCTTGTGTATTTATTTTTATATAAGTAGCTGATAGTTGAATTTAATCTTCAGCAAGTTCAGCAATTTTGTTGTTTAAATAAACATGATGCCCACTTTCGCTTTTATTGGCTATTACCAACATAGCTTTTGCTACTGAGGCCCCCTTGATGGCTTTATACAATCGTAATGGACCAATGAATAATGGGTTCAAAACACGCATCAAAAATTGTGAAACTGTTTCTAATGGCCTACTTTCTTTGCGCCAACCCAATAATAAAGAAGGCCTGAACACATGAAAGCTGCGGTAATTTAGGGACGCAATAGCGTCTTCTATTTCACCCTTTAGTTTGCTATAAAAAACACTCGAATCTTTGCTAGCTCCCAAAGAGCTAACCAACAAAAATTGTTTTGCACCTCTTTCTTGGGCCATTCTGGCTACCAATAATGGATATTCAAAATCAATCATGCGGTAAAGTTCCAAATCGGGTGTTTTAGCTTTGGTTGAACCCAAACAACAAAACACATCATCCACCTCCATGTCGTTACCAAAATCTGATAAATCGTCGAAATCTAATAAAATCTGATTAAGTTTATCATGTTTTATGACCATATCCCTTCGTGCGAATACAGTAACCAAAGAATATTCAGAAGATTTAAGGAGCTCAAAAACCAAATTTCTACCAATGAGACCAGTTGCTCCTATGACCAATGCTTTTTTCGACATTCACAATATTAGTAATCTTTTGGCAGAAATACCTTTTTATCCAAAGGATTACTCAATGCCACCTCAACCATTTTTTTGGCAAGAAGGTTTGCTGGAGTGATTTTATATTTGTCTAATAAACCCATTCCAACCAAATTAAAAATGGTTCCAACACTTTTCTTAATGGCAAACATCCCACCATCAACATTAACGGGTTTTCTTATGCCATTTACTTTGAAAAGGTAAAAATTCTCGAAGCCCAAAGCCTCAATATCTTTAGCCAGTTTGGCTCTTAATTTCAATTTATCTTCTGAAGCTTCTGCACTTGCATTAGAAGGATTTAACAAAAAGAAATTCTTAACTCCTTGTATTTTAGCTACTCGTGCTACAGCCATTGGATAATCGTACTCAAATAACTGAGCATCTTCTAATCCAACAGTGCTAATATAGTCTGTACCCAGTAGGCAAAACAAATCTTCTACCTCCACAAAATCCTCTTTATAATTCTCCAAATTTGAAAAATCAACCATTACCTTTTTAAGGTGAATATTCTTAAGTCTTTTGTTTTCCCTCCGCGTGAGAACAATTATTTTCCTGAAATGCCGATTATTAAGCAATGATTCCATCAAAGCCTTGCCGGTATAACCTGAAATTCCAACAATAATAGAGCTACGCATAACCACGAATTAAGTCAATTATCTTGAATGAATCAAAAAAAATAAACTTATTGGTACATTTTCCACCATTTTATCGATAAAAATAGCTGTTCGAAAGCAAAAATTCACAAATTACATAAATTGGCTTATAGTGCCGTGAGCCAACCGTTAAATCAATATTCTTCAAAAGAAATCGAGCGACAATTCTTTTTTTTGATAATTTCGTAGCTTCAAGTAACAACGCTATGATTAACAACCATGAGATAGACTACCGCATTTTTGGCAGTGAAATGCAATGTGTGGAAATTGAACTAGATCCCCAAGAAACCGTAATGGCTGAACCAGGAAGTTTTATGATGATGAACGATGGCATTCAAATGAATACCATTTTTGGAGATGGCAGCCAACAGCAAGGGGGGCATTTTCGGAAAATTAATGTCGGCAGGCAAACGAATATTAACAGGTGAGAGTCTTTTTATGACCGCCTATACCAATATGGGTCAAGGAAAAAGAACCATTACTTTTGCTGCACCCTATCCTGGCAAAATCATTCCAATTGATCTAAGCAGAAGAGGAGGAAGAATTACCTGCCAGAAAGATGCCTTTTTATGTGCAGCAAAAGGCGTGAGTATTGGTATTGAGTTCCAGAAAAAACTAGGCACAGGTTTATTTGGTGGCGAAGGTTTTATTATGGAAAAATTAGAGGGGGATGGAATGGCTTTTGTGCATGCAGGCGGACATGTGGAGGAAAGAGACTTACAACCAGGTGAGATTTTAAAAGTTGATACGGGTTGTATTGTAGCCTTTACAAAAGAGGTTGATTACGATATTCAATTTGTAGGTGGTATTAAAAATACCCTTTTTGGTGGTGAAGGAGTTTTCTTTGCAACCCTCAGGGGGCCTGGTAAAGTTTGGATTCAATCCTTGCCTATCTCTAGATTAGCTGGAAGAATTATGGCATATGGTGGTGTGGGTGGCAGAAGAGAAGAAGGTGGAATTTTAGGAGGATTAGGAAATATATTAGACGGAGATGGTTATTAATTAATTGTTCATGACCAACTATCGAAAAATTGACGTTCACGCCCACATTTTACCTGAAAACATGCCCAACCTCAAGGATAAGTTTGGGTATGGTGATGACTTTATTTACTTAGACCATTTTCAGCCAGGTAGAGCCAATATGATGAAAGCAGATGGTACCTTCTTTCGTACCATCGATGAATTATGTTGGAACCCAGAAGCCATCTTAGAACACATGGATAAACACCAAGTGGAATTGATGGCATTGTCTATTGTTCCTGTTTTATTTTATTATTGGGCCGAACCTAAACATACCCTTGAATGGGCAAAATATTATAATAATCATGTAGCGAAAATTCAAGAAACCTATCCGGGAAGATTTGTTGGATTGGCTACCCTTCCCATGCAAGACATTGATCTGGCCTGCGAAGAGTTGACCAGATGTAAGTTTGAACTGAACCTACCTGGTGTTGAAATAGGCACCCATATTGAACAAAGAAACTTAGACGATCCATATTATTATCCATTTTACGAATTAGCAGAAAAATTAGGCATGTGCATATTTGTGCATCCTTGGGATATGATGGGTCAGGATAGAATGCCAAAATATTTCCTCCCTTGGTTAGTTGGCATGCCAGCAGAAACCTCATTGGCTATTTGCAGCATGTTGTTTGGGGGCATTTTTGATAAATATCCTAAACTACGTGTGTTGTTTGCGCATGGTGGAGGATGTTTTCCGCAAACTATTGGAAGAATTTCTCATGCTTACCACGCCCGTCCCGACCTATGTAACGTGCATAAAGTGGATGATCCAAAAAATTATACAGACAAATTTTATATAGACTCATTGGTTCATGACGATAAAACCTTTGAATTTTTATTAAATATGTTTGGTCCAAATAAAATTGCCATGGGCTCTGATTTTCCTTTTCCACTGGGTGATTTGGAACATGGCAAGTTTATTGAAATGATGAAAAACCTTGACGAGGAAACCAAAATCAAACTATTGAGAGATACTGCCAAGGAATGGTTGGGTCTAAGTTCAACTTAACAGATAACAAAAAGGAATTATGCAAAACTTTGAAGACCTCAACCTTACGAAACCCTTGTTGCAGGCGCTCAAGGAACTAGATTACCTCCATCCTACGCCTATTCAGGAAAAAACTTTTCCCGTAATTATGTCGGGACAGGATGTGATTGGTGTTGCCCAAACTGGTACAGGAAAAACAATCGCCTATTTGTTGCCTGTTCTTAGGATGTTAAAATTTTCTACCCAACAATCTCCAAGGGTATTGATTTTGGTTCCAACCAGAGAATTGGTAACACAAGTTGTTGGAGAAATAGAAAAACTCACCAAAAACATGAGTATCCGATACGGGGGTATTTATGGTGGTTCAAACATAAATCCACAAAAAATATTGGTTCTGGGCGGATTAGATATTTTGGTTTCAACACCTGGTAGGTTAGTAGACATGGCCATGATGGGGATTTTGAAACTTAAAACTGTTCAACATTTTATCATTGATGAGGTAGATGAAATGATGGAAATTGGGTTCAGGGCTCAATTAACTACTGTATTAGACTTATTGCCTAAAAAACGTCAGAACATTTTTTTCTCTGCCACTCTTGGCCCGGATGTGCGCACCTTAATTGACACATTTACAAAGTCTCCTCAATTGGTAGAAGCGGCCTTGCATGGAACACCATTGAAAAAAATAAAACAAGCTGCCTATGGAGCACCTAACTATTACACCAAGGTAAATTTACTCAATCACCTGTTAAGCACAGATGAGTCGATGAACAAAGTAATGGTATTTGTGAGTACTATTAGGTTGGCAGATAGGCTGTATGAACAGTTGTTACCGGTTTGGAAAGACCAGTTGGCACTCATTCATTCCAATAAATCACAAAACAACCGATTTGCCACGTTAAAGGCATTTCATGAAGGAGATTTTAGGGTGTTAATTGCCACAGATATTGCTGCAAGAGGTCTTGATATTTTTGAAGTTTCACATGTAGTAAACTTTGATACTCCAAAGGAATCTGGGGATTATATCCATAGAATTGGAAGAACGGGTAGAGCTGGGAAAAATGGTATTTCTATCACCTTTGTGAACCAAATGGAAGAGGAGAATTTGCTTGAAATTGAAAAGTTGATGCAATTGAAGGTTACTCGTAAAAGAATGCCAAAGGAAGTAGCAATTTCTGAATTTTACAGTGAGGATGAAAAACCAAAAGTGATTCAAAAAATATATGTGAAAGCCCCTAGCAGGGAAGGCGCACCTATTGCCTTTCATGAAAAGAAGGAGAAAAATAAGAAGATTAATTTGGGCGGGCCGAGAAAAAGGAACCCACACAAAAACAAACCACGCAATAGAGCTGTTGAAAGAAATAGAGCGAGAAAAAGAGGATCCTAAATCGGTTCAAACCGAAATATGTGCCCTTTTGACAACTTGTTTAAAAGTGGTTAAAAATTTGAGTTAGGTTTGAAACACAAAGAATATTATGAGTAACAACGTAGAGCATATTGAATGCCTGATTGTAGGATCAGGACCTGCAGGATACACTGCAGCAATTTATTCGGCAAGAGCCGACATGAAACCTGTTATGTATGCAGGCATGCAACCAGGAGGTCAATTAACCATTACCACCGATGTAGAAAATTATCCAGGATATCCAGAAGGAATCATGGGACCAGAGATGATGGAATTGTTTCGCAAACAAGCAGAAAGATTTGGAACAGACATTAGATATGGCATGATCACTAGCGTAGATTTCTCTGGCAAACCACCCTACAAAGTAATTGCAGATGAAACCCATGAAATACTGGCAGATACTGTCATTATTGCTACTGGTGCAAGTGCTAAATGGCTAGGATTATCCTCGGAGGAGAGATTAAATGGTAGAGGTGTTTCTGCCTGTGCAGTTTGCGATGGTTTTTTCTTTAGAGGGAAGGATGTTGCTATTGTGGGCGCCGGAGATACTGCCTGTGAAGAAGCGAGTTATCTTGCTAAAATTTGCAGCAAGGTGTATATGATTGTTAGAAGGGATGAGTTCCGTGCCTCAAAAGCAATGGTTCACCGCGTTCAAAACACCCCTAATATTGAAATATTATTTAACAGCGAAACGGAAGAAATTTTAGGCGAACAAAAGGTTGAAGCTGCTAGAATTAAAAACAACAAAACGGGAGAAAGTAAAACCATAGACGTTCAAGGATTTTTTGTGGCTATTGGACATAAACCTAATACAGATATTTTCAAAGGCTTCCTTGATATGGACGAAACAGGGTATTTAAAAACCATTCCTGGAACAAGTAAAACCAACATTGAAGGTGTATTTGCTTGTGGAGATGCCCAAGATAAAGTATACCGCCAAGCAGTTACAGCTGCCGGAAGTGGTTGCATGGCTGCATTGGATGCTGAGAGGTATATTGCAGCAAAAGCTGATACTACAGCTTAATTTCTTATAGCCTAATTTTAAAAAGCAAGAGGGGGAAATTGGTAGGAAATAGCATCCATCCAATTTCACTCTTGTTTTTTTATGCAGAGGTTGGTAATGTGAAATAAAAATCAGCCCCTTGCCCTATACTTGATTTTACCCACAACTCGCCCCCATTCCTTTCAATAAAATCTTTACAGATTATTAGTCCTAGGCCTGTTCCAGGTTCACCTGAAGTTCCTTTCCTTAATTTCATTTCATCTAATTTAAAAAGGATAGGAAACAAGTTTTCGTCAATACCTGTTCCTTCGTCTTTAACATGAATTAAGTACTTATTCGACTCAAAGGATTCCAAAGATATTATAACAGTTCCGCCAGATTCGGAATATTTAATCGCATTAGAAATGATATTTCTGAAAACGGTTTGTAACATGGCACTATCTCCAAAAATCTCCGTGCCGTCTGTAATATTGTTTAAAACCTTCACCCCTTTCTGCTCTATTTGATCTGAAAAAATTTGTAAACAATCTTCTACAAAAGGGTACAATGTGATATTTCTAGGGGTAAAAACAATTCCACCTAATTGCATCCGCGACCATTGTAATAAGTTCTCTAATAGCTTAAAAATATTGATTGCCGATCTATTAAGGGTATGGGCAATTTTTGAAATTTCATCTAATGACAAATCCCTGATATCATCGGTCATCATTTTGGTGAGCGCTAAGAACCCATTTATGGGCGATTTCAAGTCGTGTGCTATGATTGAAAACAACTTATCTTTTTCGTTGTTGGTGAGTTTTAGGCGCTCATGACTTTTTTGAATTTCATCTTCTGCATTTTTTCTTTGGGTAATATCTCTAATAATAGCAGTTACAAATTTGTCGCCCGCATTTTCCCATAAAGAAAGGGTTAACTCAACCGGAAATTCCTCACCATTTCTATTATTGGCAATTAATTCCATTGTTTTGCCAAATACATCACCTGCCGTAGAATTATTCAAATCACTAAAATAAGCTTCATGTTTATATTGCATTTTTTTAGGAATAATAACCGATAGGTTTTCGCCAAGCATTTCGTTTTCTCTAAATCCAAAAATCCTCTCAGCTCCTTTGTTCCAATTAAGAATAAACCCCATTCCATTGGTAGTTATAATTGCGTCATTTGCGGTTTGTGTAACTGCCTTATAACGTTCTTCACTGGCCCTTAATATTTCTTCGGTTTTTTTTCTACTTTCATTTTCTCGGTGCAAATCCTCTAATAGATTTAAGGTAGCAATATGTACCTGTTGCAATTCTTCGCTTTGGTGGTCAATTAGATATTGGAGTTGAACTTGTTTGGTTTGACCAATCATATTAATTTCTCGCACCTTAATCATTGCCTTTACCTGAGCAATTAACTCACTTCTATCAACAGGTTTCGACAAAAAGCCTTCCGCACCTGCCTCTAGGGCCTGAATCCGATGTTCTTTATCACCCTTTAATGCGGTTACAAAAACAACAGGAATCTGTAAAGTTCTACTTTCCGCCTTAAGCCTTCTACATACCTCATACCCATCCATATCGGGCATAATAATATCTAACAAAATAAGCACTGGATCAATTTCAACAGCCAATGATAATGCATCCATACCATTGTTACATGACCAAACCTTTGCTTCTGGAAATGACTCCAAAATCAATGCTTGCATGGTAATGAGATTGTCTTCCACATCATCTACAATGAGGATTTTCAATTGGTTATTTTCCATATAAAATCTCCTTCATTAAGTTGAGTAATTGTTTAGGGTCTATAGGCTTAGAAAGGAATCCATTGAAACCAACTTCAAGTAAATTACTCTTTTCATAATTAGACCCAAAAGCCAAAATAGCAATGATGGGCACATTTTCCAAACCAGGATCTTTCCTTATTTCTTTCATGGCATCTATGCCATTCATTAAAGGCAGGGCAATATCCATTAATATTAATTCAGTCCTCCAACTTTTAGCAATTTCAATACCCATTCTTCCGTCGTTGGCGTCTCTTAAATCATACATACCCTCTAAAATAGCTTTTATGGTAAGTCTATTATCTTCATTATCCTCTACATGTAAAACCCTTGTTAATTCTTGTTCTTTTGCAATTAACTTACTCAATTTCCATTGCAATTCACTTGCTTGAATATCGCCTTTTTGAATGAGTTGATGTACATTATTTCGCTTTAATAATTTTAATTCATCTGAACTAATTTCTTTAGCTGTGAGCACCAATACTGGAATTCCGGCCGAAGGCTCTGCAGAACGGATAATATTTAACAATTCAAATCCACTAACATGAGGCATCATCAAATCGAGCACTATAGCATCTGGCACTTTATTATTAATAATCTGAATGGCTTCTTCTGCATTTCTTGCAGTTAAAACATCTAAACCCAATTGCTTACACAAATAAGTAAGCTGCAGCAAGGCTGGTTCACTATCATCTACCAATAAAATAGACTTATGTTCAAGAAGTTTATTGTTTGAAACGTCAACTTTTGGCGCCTGCAACAAATCACCTGACTCTGCAATACCCATAACAACAGATAAAGGAAGAAGAAATTGAAAAATAGAGCCTTTGCTCAAATTACTTTTAGCAAGTACGTTTCCACCCATTAAAACTGCATATTTTCTAGCAATTGTTAAACCCAATCCTGTACCACCAAATCGTTTAGAAGTACTTTCATCACCTTGTTTAAACTCATCAAAAATATGAGCAATTTGATCTGGATTAATACCAATACCTGTATCCATTACCTCCATCAATACATGAGAATTGGTTAAGCCAATATGAAGTGTAATCTTTCCTTCTTCAGTAAATTTTATAGCATTCCCTACCAAATTGGTTAATACCTGCAAGCATTTACGGTAATCTGTTTGCAATTGGAGATTAGTTGGATCAATCATTATGTCAAAAGCTAAACCTTTCTGATTTGCTTGTTGTTCGGTTAAATCTTTTAATTGTTGCATGAGTCGGTCAATTGGAAATTGCTCCACATACACTTCTTCTTTACCTGCCTCAATTCTGGATATATCCAAAATATCATTAATTAAATTGAGTAGGTGTTTACCGTTTCTCTCAATAACATCCAAATAATTATATTCATCTTCAGGAATTTTCCCTGCCAATTTTCTATTGAGCACACCAGAAAGTGCAATAACAGAATTAAGGGGAGTGCGCAATTCATGACTCATATTAGACAAGAAACTTGTTTTAAATCTATTCGTTTCTGTCAATTGATTTTTTTGCATTTCTAATTCTCTATTTTGCTCAGAAACCTCTTCAGATTGACGGGAAAGCTCATTTCTTTGTGTACGTAATTCATTATTTTGAAGAGCTAATTTCTCATTCAATACATGCATTTGCTCCTCAGCTATCAAGGCTATTAACCTAGATTGAATACCAGGTTGAACCTTTTCTAATAAACGTAATAGCTTCTCATCTATAGAATTTACACTTGCGAGCGACAAATAGCCAAATAAATCAAAGCCTTTAAAAAATGGAATTAAAACAATTTCTTTGGGGCGTATTTCTCCAGCTAAACTAGAAAAATTCATGTGGTCAAAATCACTTGTTTGGGATATTTTAATGATCTTCCTTTCAACCAGTAGCAAACCTGCCTCCCCTCCAGGATTATGGATTGGAAGTGCTGGAATTTTGCTAATATCCATACCTATACTCACTTGCGATTTATAGCAATCTTTCACTTCATCCTTTAAAAAAAATGCGCCTAATTGAGCGTTTGTTGAAATCCTGAGCATGTTTAAAATTTTAGCCAAAAACAATGTCAATGAGGACTCTTCAATCATCAAATTGTTCAATCTTAACTCTTGCTCAGCCAAGTCATTTTTCTCTTCAATCCAGCCAAAAAGAGCGTTTAGGTTTTTTGCTAAAAAGCCAAATTCATTTTCGGTTTGAACCGATATTCTGTGACTAATTTTACCAGCATGGAAATCTGCAATGCCATGATTAATTTCTAAAAGAGGCGTTTTGAATTGGCCGTACATATATTTTCCTAAGATTCCAAGCGTAAAAAGCACCAAAATCATTAAGGTTAAATTTTGAAGGTTTAACTCCTTAAAAACAATATTAGAATTCTTAGAAATGGCTTCACTTTTATTTTGTGCGAATTGATCTATTACTTTTAGATCGGTATTTAATGCATTTATATATGAATTAAAGTTAGCCTTCCATAAAGTGGTTTCCTCCTTTTTGTCCTCGGAGGGCATGTGACGCAGAAAATGAGATTTTACCCTCAAAAAACGGTTGTTTGCATTTAAATAATCAATTTTGGGACCCAAATATTTCTTTTCAATGATTTCAAATTGTGACTCACAAACGAATAAATGAGAATCAACTTTTTCAACCATTACAAGATCATTTTTCGCAGTGAAAAGCAGCTCTATTTGTAATAGATTTAGCTTAATATCTGCAATTGCTGCTCTTACCTGAAGAGGATGTTCACCAAGCAATACGGTTTGTTCATGCAGTTTTTCAGATTGTCTATAGCTATTCATTGCAAAAGACACTACAACTAAAACTAATAAAATGTAAACCAACTTTAGTTGTGATAAAACAGATATATTTTTAAAATATTTCACAGGTTAAAGGATTAAATGGTTTAAGAAAAATAGGGTAAGATCCTTTTTTGAAAGACCCCACTTAGTGGTATCAATTCTTGAAAAATATCGGTTCGAACCAAGGCCCGTTCTGCCTCCCCCACTACCAATAAACCTCTTGGAGCAATTGAAGCAGCTATTCTTTCCAAAACAACTTGTTGAACATCTGGTTTATAATAAATCAAAACATTACTGCAATAAATAAGATCATAACTACCAAATATCCCTGCAGATGGAGAGTGCTGTTTGGCATTTAATAAATCAAATAATTGGAAACTAATATTATCACGAATTTTTTCTAAAATTTGAAAATGAGAACCATATTCAGTAAAAAACATCCTAAATCTACCTAGGGCTATTTTCTCAAGCGCATCCATACCATACACACCCTCCTTGGCAAACCTTAAATTATCTTCTAGTAAATCAGTAGCTATGATGCGATATTTTATGCTGCCATTCTTAACCAATAATTGGTCTTCCAATAACATCGCCAAACTATATGGTTCCTGTCCCTCAGAGCATGCCGCCGACCAAATTCTTATTTCCTCTGCTCTCTCTCCAAACCTTCGTTCCAATAAAGCAGGAAGCACATAAATTTCCAAAACAGACATGGTAATTGGGTTGCGAAAGAAGGAGGAATAATTATTATATAATAAATGGCGCATTTCAACCAAATTCCTTGTTTCAGAGGCTAAATCGGATCTTGTTTTTTGGTGTATTTTCGCAGTAAATTTAGAAAACACTTCCTCCACATATTCAGGATTTAGGTCCTGAATTTCGTTTGCCAACTTAATTTTCAAACCTGTTACAATTTCATTCTCTGCTTCTTTCATCCAACAATAGGGTATTTTTCTTGTTTGCCCATTTCAACATACAGGGCATTGATTTCTTTTTTCAGTTCTATCATTTTTAATTCTCTACCCACCGTTAAGCGTTGAAATTGTAATAGCTCATCCATTTTATTTTTGAGCATATTTTCGAACAATTTCTTTTCAGTAACATCCTCTAAAAGGCCGTGCCATAACACCTCACCTGTGTGCAATTTTTCAGGAATAGAGCTTAACTCAAACCACCTGGTTTGGTTCTCTACTTTAACTCTACCCGTCCAATGAAAAGGAACGATTTCTTGATTTACCCGTAAATTCAATTCCATAAAAGAGGGAAAATCATCAGGAATAATCATTTTGAATGCTAACATTCCATCATTAAAAATTTGCTCTTCGGTTAATTTTACAATTTGTAAGTATTTAGGACTTACATATTCAAAAATGAAACTGCCATCAGGCTTACTTCTAATTATGTATACACCAACAGGAATTTTACTAACAAGCAAATCATACTGCAACTTACTTTCTAGTAATTTTTCTTGTTGTTTCTTACGTTCCGTAATATCGCGCGTAACTCCTATTATTTCTGGTCTACCATCTAAGTTTTTAAACAAACTTGCTTTTATTTCTGAGTATACTTTTTCACCAGATTTGGCAACCATCGTTACCTCAAATTGCGCATCTAATTGGTGAGAAGGCTTTAGTTTTTCATATTCAGCCAATTTGCTCGCTAACAATAGTTGCATTTCACGTTTACTCTCCTCTGTTAAATGGTCATAAATCCCCAAGTGAATCATTTCTTCAACAGAATAACCAAGCATTTTAGTTACGGCTGGACTAACATAGGTATACCTTTGTTCAATTGGATCTAGTACCCAAATAATATCAATTGTATTTTCATTAACCAATCTTAACCTTGCTTCACTGAGTCTGATAATTTCTTGATTTTTTCTATTTTCAGTAATATCAACAATATTTCCTAAGATGTATGTTTCATTGTTAATTTGAATAATTTCAACAGACAGTAGTCCTACCAATTCATCTCCATTTTTTTTAATGAAGGTATATTCTTTTTGCTGGAAAGGGCCTTTACTCATTAATATCTCCATCATTTCTTCCCTTTCCTTTGGATATTTCCACAGGTTCAATTCAATAGTTGTTTTACCAACAACCTCTGCCCTTGAATAACCGCTAAAAGTAGTAAAGGCAGGATTAACCTCTGTAAGATGTCCATCCGAAATTCTACTCATTAGGATTACATAAGGAGAATTATTAAAAAGTCTAAAATACCTTTCCTCACTCGATTTAAGTTTTTGAAAGGTTAATTCCTTTTCTGTTACATCTGTTAAAAAGGTTACAAATAGTTTTTTTCCTGGTTTGTTGATTAAAAAGGAATTGTCTTCCACATAAATTACTTCCCCATTACGCGTATGAATTCTTTGAATGTATGAAGTACCAAACCAATTGGGGTTTTCATATATTTTTGCAAAGTTTTCTTTCAAAAAATCTACAGATAAGGCTTCTTTTATTTCATCTGGTGCCAAGGAATATTGGAGGTCCCAAATAGGCTTACTCAGTGCCTCCTCTTTGCTAACTCCCGTGATACGAACCATGGCATCATTCCATTTATAAACATTACCTTCTATATCACTTATAGCAATTCCATCTTTTGTTAATTTAATAAAATCCAAATCGAAGCCTTTTATTAGCTCTACTGTCTGATCCAAAGATTCTAGATAACCAGTATCCAATTTTTCCTTTGTGTCCATAAAATTATTTTTAATTATCTATTCAACTTTAACTATTGGCATTAAATAGCGGAAATTGAACATCAAAAACACTACCCTCAT
>CAILJQ010000181.1 GCA_903834625.1 uncultured Bacteroidota bacterium | reverse complement strand
TAAAGAAATTCCCTATTCCGGTAGCAGCATTGGTGATACCTATAGAAGCTGTTGGAGCAACCAAACCACCTGCCTCTGGCCTGTAGATAAACTCTACTTTACTATCAAATTCCTTTAACCTTAATTGAAAAGAAATTCCGGCATTTGCGGCTGTTGAACCCCATCTAGCATTAAGCCATTGAACCGTAAAAATTCTGTATGGTGCTGTGCCTGTAGTTTGATAAGTAATGGTTGAGCTGCCAAAATTTAAATTATCCCACAAAGGTGCCAAAATGGGCCTAGGAGAGGATGTGCCAGATCCGTTGGTTAAGTTGTTTGTTGATCCCGGAAGGGTTGAAATGGATTGACCCAAAGAAACATAACCATTGGTTGAAACAGCAACCGTTGAATAGGAAACACTGTTATAAATAAAATTAAAACCAATGGGAATATTGTTCGCGTATCCATCATCTAAAGTTCCCGTTAATGTTATAGAATTTGGAGTTAATAAAGGCGTAAAAACAGAACTTGTTGGCGTAAATAAGTAATTCCTTATTGTTTGCCCAAATGAGGTATTAACACTTAATAAAAATAAAAATAACCAAAGGACACGATTGTACATTTTTACCATAATCCACTGAAATTGAACAAGTGAATCTATACAAAAAAATTAAAATCGCATAAAATTTTTATAAAATGAAGAAAGAAGAGTAGAAAACCTTCGAATTTTCTTTAAAAAATACAATTTAGTGCATGATTGTAAAAATCCTACTTTGACTTTGGTTGTTTTCCATTTCCAATTGGAACAAAAAACAACCTTCTTTTAAGGCAGTGATATCTATGCTGCCATTGTTTTCAACCAAACCTGATTGTAATAACTTGCCCATCAAATCAAAAATCTTGTAGCTAAAAATGCCATTTCGGTTCGAACCAATTAATAATTTTTCGCTTGTTGGATTGGGATAAATGGTGAAGGTACTTGGTTGATATGGGTCTTCTATAGAATTAATCGTTGCATCAAACTGAACAGTTGAGTTTTTCAAAATCCAACTTTCAGGATCAAGAACAATGCTTTGAATAGGTTGATTTATTTTGATTGAAAAATAGGTGAGTTCATTATTCTGCCTAACATAAATGATTGTATCTCCGCCTGCTTTAAAAGTAATTTTGTAGGGTAGCATAAAATCAAACAAGTTGCTAGGCACCTCATAGTTGGTTTGACCAATTTGAAGATACAACATTGAATCCCTTTGATTCCATTTGCTCACATAAGTTGGCCAACCACCCTTGTAAATCCAATTTTCAAAAAAATAATCAAGGTTCCTGCCCGAAACTTCATTTACCAGCAAACGAAAATCATTGGTAGAGGCGGTTCTAAATGCAAATCTACTTTGATAAGTTTTTAATACATGGAAAAACATAGAGTCGCCTAGCAAATAATGTAAAACCCTTACAGCAGAGCCGCCTTTATTGTATGTAATTGCGCTTGAAAATATTCTTGACACACTTGTTGTATCATAACAATAAACTGACCCAGTTCCTTTTTTGGCTTCAGCATGCATGGTTATAATTTCATTCTCGGCAACACTGGCCGTTTTTAAATATTTAGCTGCCAGATATTCTAAATATGTAGCCATCCCTTCATTTAACCAAATATCCTTCCATGTGGCACAAGTAACATGGTCGCCAAACCACTGGTGACCTAATTCATGAGCTACAAGACCAAAATTAAAAATACCAAGTGTAGTCATGGTTTGATGCTCCATGCCACCACTAAAAGGTGCCATTACATGTCCATATTTTTCAGCATGAAAAGGATACAAACCAAATAAGTCAGAGAACTTTTCAATCAAGGGAACAGTGCTATTTATACTCGATAGATTTTGAGTATATGCGGTAGGGTTATTATAAATATAGTGCTGAACCAAAATGCTATCTGCCAATCCTTTGGGCTTCGCGTAGGCAACATATTCTGTATACTTACCAACAGAAACCATAATTAAATAATAATCTATAGGGTAAAATGTTTTCCAATGAAATGTGTGCTTACCTGATATGGCGCTTGGTTCAAGCAAATTTAACAAACCACATCCTCCTGCTTTATTGGAGGTATCAGTAGTAATTGAAGTAAAAACAGAATCAATCTTATCTTGCAAAGATTGTTTACATGGCCACCACTCATAAGCACTATATGGCTGACTCAAACTCCAAGTAATTTGATTGCCATATGTAGGTGAATTTTTATTGCTGAACCCATCCCCAATAGCAGCACTTCCAGAGGTTGGGGCTGTTCCTTTGTAAAATATTTGAAGGTCAATCTCGCTACCCTTATTACCACCATTTCCCGTTTGGGCATAGCAAAAATCGGCTACATGAGAAAAGGTTAACTTCGACCCTGATGCATAATCTAAAATGGAATCAATCGTAAAATTTGAATGCAATTGAAAACCAAAAGTGTCTGTTTCATTTGTACGCCAAATGGCCTTTGTTCTAACACTTCCTTGAATATACTTTGTGGTGCGCTCTACTCCTAAATTCAGATGATGAAAATGTACATCATACAACTCCATTAAATCCATTTGAAGGCTATTTGCATTGCCTTTTTTAAGTTGCTGCTGAAAACTCTCTTGTTTTGCCAATGCGCAAGGATGTTGCGCCCACGTGATTATTGAAATTAAAATAAAAAAGGAAAAGCTGATAAAACGTCTTATGGTAAATTTCATGAATGGTGATTTATTTTTCTGCAGTGATCATTTCATATGACCAATAGTCTTTTTTGAGGGCGTGAAATTGGTAGTAGGCCGACCAGATATTTTCTATGTGTGCCTTGTTATGCTTATTAAAAAATTTCAATAAATAATTCCAAGCCATGCCCGGAAAAAAATAAAAATAGAGAATGCGGGCAGAGGGCCAAATGTTTTTGGTATAATTGGTTGCAAGCACATTTTTAAAACCAACCTCATTGGCTTTATCTACAAAATGACTCTTAAATTCATAGTGTGGTACAGCCCATGTTCTTGCCCAATTATCTAACCAATAAGCCTCTTTGGCATTTGGTTCAGCCATGGTTCTAAAAAAATCAACCATTACAAGTTTGCCTCCTTTTTTAAGTACCCTGAAAGCCTCTTTTAAAAAATCTCTTTTTTCGTTCGCATGACAAACACTTTCAATCGCCCACACAACATCAAAACTTTCATCTGGAAAATTAGATGAGGTAAAATCATTCACGCTACAATGGACCTTATCTGAAAGACCTTCTAATTCTGATTTCGCATTGGCTTTGTTCACATGCTTAGAAGATAATGTAATTCCTTCTACCCTACACGCTCTTGTTCTACCCAAATAAAGGGAACTTCCGCCAACTCCACAACCCGCATCTAAAACCCTATCAGTGGCAGAAATATTTACTGCGTTAGCCAAAAG
>CAILJQ010000180.1 GCA_903834625.1 uncultured Bacteroidota bacterium | reverse complement strand
GTAACCGATGCCAGCAGCAACTTTAGAACAGCTACTGCATTGGTAACCGTGTTGGATACAGTTAAACCAACGGTATTAATTAACAATAACTTGAACTTGTATTTGAATGCAAGTGGCGCAGCAACCTTAACTACCTTAATGGTAAATAATGGTTCAAGCGACAACTGTAGCATTTCAAGCTTAAGCTTATCAAAAACCAGCTTCACAGGAGCAGATCGCGGCTTGAACCTAGTAACGTTTACAGTAACAGATGGCAGTTCAAATAGCCGCGCGGTGAGTGTGAATGTGATAGTAATTGACAGTATGCGTCCGGTAGCTATTGCACAAAACCGCACCATTTATGTAGATGGTACAGGTAATGCAACAGTAACTGCCGCTCAGGTGAACAATGGTTCAACAGATAACGTAGGTGTAGCCAGCTTATCTTTAAGTCAAACTACCTTTACATGTAGTAACCTTGGAGCAAACACAGTTACTTTAACTGTAGGTGATGCTAGTGGCAATCAATCTACTGCAAGTGCTACAATAACAGTTGTTGATACCATTAAGCCAATTGCCATAGCGCAAAACTTAACCATTCAATTAAACCAATTAGGAGCTGCTACAATAACAACTTCTATGGTAAATAATGGTTCAAGTGATAATTGCAGTGGAATAACCATGAGTTTATCTAAAACTGCATTTGACTGCTCTAACTTGGGTTCAAATAATGTATTATTAACTGTTACCGATGGATCTGGTAATTTCAGAACTGTGAATGCAACAATTACGGTTCAGGATACTGTGAAACCAATTCCTTCAATCAACAATAACATAAACTTGTACCTTAATGCCAGTGGTGCTGCTACCTTAACCACAGCAATGGTTAACAATGGATCAAGTGATAATTGTGGAATTTCTAGCATGACACTTTCTAAAACTAGCTTCACTGGTTCAGATCGTGGCTTGAACTTGGTAACCTTCACCATCACAGATGCTAGCTCAAATAGTCGTGCTGTAAGTGTAAATGTTATTGTACTTGATACCATGCGTCCAACAGCATTGGCTCAAAATAGAACCATCTATTTAAATGCTTCTGGTGCGGCTACCATCACAGCTTCTCAAGTAAACAACGGATCAACAGATAATGTAGGTGTAACCAGCTTGAGCCTTAACACAACAAGCTTTGATTGCAGCGATGTTGGTCCAAATACAGTAACCTTAACTGTTGGAGATGCTTCAGGTAATACCTCAACGGCAACAGCTATCATCACGGTAATTGATTCAATTAAACCAGTAGCAAGTGCGCGCAACTTAACTGTTTACCTTAACCAGTTTGGAAATGCAAGTATCACAACTGCACAAGCTAACAATGGCTCAAATGATAATTGTGGTATTGCAAGTTTAGTGTTATCAAAATCTGATTTTGATTGCAGCAACTTGGGAGCAAATAATGTAACATTTACAGTAACCGATGATAACAATAATGTTTCAACAACAGGAATTGTGGTAACAGTAATAGATTCATTGAAACCATTTGTAACCATAAACAACAATTTGAATATCTACCTAGATGCAACTGGAAACGTTACCTTAACGCCAGCTGAGATCGATAATGGTTCATATGATAATTGTACTGTTGCTTCACGTACATTGAGCAAAACAACTTTTGATGGAACCAACTTAGGATTGAACACAGTTACATTCACCGTTACAGATCAAAGCAGCAACAGCCGCAGCATCAATGTAAATGTGTTTGTAAGAGATACCATGGTGCCAATTATTAAGGGCAATGATTTAACTATCTATTTGAATGCTTCTGGTCAGGCTTCTATTACTACCACTATGGTTGATAATGGATCAACAGATAACGTAAGTATCAAAACGAGAACCATTAGTAAGTCAACCTTTAATTGTTCAAATGTGGGTGTAAATCCAATAACCTTTATCGTTCGCGATGCTTCAAACAATGAAAGCGTAGGGGAGGTAAGAGTAACAGTTTTAGATACCATCAAACCAGTTGTGGTAACCAAACCTAGCAATAGAATTGTTGGTTTCTGTAACGATGTTATCTCATACACCATGCCAGTAGTAACTGATAATTGCTCGGGCGTAAATGTAACATTAACAGCAGGATTACCTTCAGGCTCTAAATTCCCTGTAGGTTTAACCACCAATACATTTGAAGTTGAAGATGCTTCCGGCAACAAAGTAAGCACTAGCTTCACTGTATTGGTAATACCTGAAACAGTAATTGATACTTTCCCTGCAGTTGAAATCTGCCAAGATTATGGAAACATTGATCTTTCGCGTGGTGCAGCTAATTTAACATTCAGCGGACCAGGTGTGAAGAAAGACAAAATTACTTTTGATGCTTACCTTTCTGGAGTGGGTACACATACCATAACAGCGTCATTCTTAGATACCATGGGTTGTGTTAGCACAGGAACATTTACTATTACAGTATATCCTGTTCCAAGCAAACCTGAGATTGAAAGACCTGCAGCTGGATTGTTACAATCAAAAGAAACCTATGCAAGTTACCAATGGTATAGAAACAGTGTGTTATTGCCTGGCGAAACCAATAGAACCTTAACAGTTACCTCTTCTGGTTCTTATGGCTTAGTAGTTAAAAATACAAGCGGATGTATCAATGGTAGTGATCCATTTACCATTGGAGCAACAGGTGTTGGAAATCTTGTTAAACAAGGAAACATGTTTAATGTATATCCAAATCCAAGTTCAGGTTTATTCTATATTGAGTTAAAAGGAATAGAATTAAAAGGTTCAAAAATTACCATCATAGATATGTTGGGTAAAGAAGTAAGAACCTTTGAGGCTGAAAGCGAACTCATAGAAATGAACGTAAATGAATTTGCTCCGGGTACCTATTATGTGAAGATGGAAAGTGGTAATATGTTTATGGTTAAACCAATAATCATTGCCAAATAATGAATTACCTGAGTAAAGAGAAAACGAAAAAGTTAACAACCATGAAAATGAATAGTCAATTTTTGAATCAGCAAACAGGTTTAATGCCTGTGCTAAAAAACACAGCAAGAAACTTGATGCTGGTAGGTTGCATACTATTTGGGAACTATACAGCCGAGGCGCAGACTCCTGCGCCTCTGGCTGCCGCTCCCACAGAGGCAGAGATGCCAGCTTTTAAACACTTGTCGTTAGGATTAAAGGTGACCCACTTGTATGATTTGAAGTATACTGCGTACGACCTTCTTCCAGGTGGTTT
The DNA here is from genome assembly GCA_903834625.1 of uncultured Bacteroidota bacterium. GTDB lineage: Bacteria > Bacteroidota > Bacteroidia > UKL13-3 > UKL13-3 > B1. The sequence goes on along the minus strand of CAILJQ010000180.1, from coordinate 23,475 downwards.
TTCAGCAGATGATGCTTATGGGCTGAACGGTCCAAAAACCAAGTTTGATATGGCTGCTGGACTAGAAGTAAATTACTATTTTGGACCATTATTTAGCCTCGATTTATCTTATGAAAAAGGTAAGATGACAGGCGCAAATACAACCCATTATTATGAATCGGCTGTTTCATTTGTTTCATTGGGAGCAAATATTGATTTCAAACGAGCATCAAGAACCAAAGAATACAAGTTGATTCCATATGGTAGGGCAAGCCTCTCAAGAGGTACTTATGATTGCGATTTAAAATACAAGGAAAACAATTCCTTAGACCAATCAACCAATGGCTCTTCGATGATGTTTGGGGTAGGTTTAGGTTTGAAATATTATTTCAATGAAAAGTGGAGTGTAAATATCATGTCTGAGTATGTTACCATTAATACCGATGCGTGGGATGGTTACGATTATGGCACTGGTAACGACCAAATCATTAAATCATCTATTGGTTTAAGGTATGCATTTGGAAAAGGTAAACACATTGATCGCACCCTTGCTTGGCAAGATAATAGGGTAGATAAAATGGAAACCAAAATTAATGAGCAGGTAAACAATGCCATCAAATCTATCAATGATTCTGTTGAGACCAAATTTCAAAAGATGATGAATCAACCTGGTATCAAAGATTCTGATGATGATGGTATCGTTGACAAATATGATAAATGTCCAGACGTGGCAGGATTATTTTCAAACAATGGATGCCCATCTGTTGAAGAAGAAGTTGTTGCCAAGGAAAGAGATTCTGTAGTAGCTGCCCACGTAAATGGGAATACGCTGGTTATTCAAGGTGAAGAACCTAAAGAAGAGCCTTCAACTCCTAAAGCCAAAAATAATTCAGGTTCAACATCTCCTAGTAGAAGCAGTGGTGCAAGTAAGGGTTTAAGTGATGATGAAAAGTACCGATTGAAAAATGAAATTTTGGTTGAAATGAACCCAATTCGTTTTGCCTATAATTCATACCAATTGAATGCAAAAGCATATGATAATTTAAATACCATTGCAGTAATTTTAAGAAACAATCCTACTTATAAAATTAGCTTAAAAGGATACACAGATGATGATGGCAGCGCCAGTTACAACAAGAAGTTGGCTGAACAACGCGCTAATGCTGTTTCAGAATACCTTCAGTCGAGAGGTGTTTCTAAAGATAGAATTGCCATCTTAGCCATGGGTAAAGACAGTCCGCTAGATGACAACAATTCTAAAATTGGAAAGTCGAATAACCGAAGGGTAGAATGTAGGTTAGAATAAAAAGAAAGGCCATGTAATGATAAATTACATGGCCTTTTTTAATTGGTTGATGGGTGTTTTGGAAACAAGTTCTTACTCTTTACTTCCTTTTTCACCAATAAATTGGTCATGCGGGAATTTAAACAATACATTAAAAGTGGTTAAGGTACCATAAATTTTGGTGATGTATTGTTGCATATTCACCTTCTCTTCATCGCTCATTTTATCGTGTGCATTGATACGTTGCTCCATTACCCTTAACCTATCACGCAACATGACAATCTTATGAAAAAAGGCATCAATAGGAATTTCTTTATTGGCCATTGTTCTGTCTCCAGGTTGTAGAATCATTTTTCCACCCGTCCATTTGCTACCTAAACTTACGTGTTCAGGTATTTCTGTCCACCTGCGTAAAATTCCCATGAGCGTTTTTTCCATCTCAAGACTACTAATCAAATCATCTGGTGCATCTACGGCTTCAATAATTTCAAGGTTATGGTTGAACCTATGGATGTCCTTTTTACCTTCCTCTACAAAGGTGATTTGGTAGTGAGTGCCTTTAACGTTTACCACTACGCCTAAGCCATAATCTGGGTGTTTAACCCTGCTTCCTATTCCTAAATTATCTATGCTCGACATGTTTTATATTTATTGATGGGTGACAAAATAAATTTTTTCAATGCAAATGTTAAGGTTTAATTTGTTAAAAATTTTGAAAAAATGATCTTGTCTGATAAACGTATTCTCGAAGAAATTGAAAAAGGAACTATTTTGATTGAACCTTTTAAAAAAGAATGTTTGGGAACAAATAGTTATGATGTGCACCTTGGAAGGCACTTGGCAACATATAAAGACAGGGTTTTAGATGCCAGAGAGCACAATAAAATTGATACCTTTGAAATACCCTTAGAGGGTTTTGTTTTGCAACCAAATACTCTGTATTTGGGGGTTACAGCAGAATACACAGAAACACACGCCCACGTGCCTTTTTTAGAGGGCAAAAGCAGTACAGGAAGGTTAGGAATAGATATTCATGCCACCGCAGGCAAAGGAGATGTTGGTTTTTGTAATACTTGGACGCTTGAAATTTCCTGTGCCCAACCTGTTAGAATTTACCCTGGTATGCCAATAGGACAATTGATCTATTTTGTAGTAGAAGGAGAAATTGAGACCATGTACAACACAAAGAAAAATGCTAAGTACAACAAGCGTGGCGTAAAACCTGTTGAAAGCATGATGTTTAAAAATAAATTCTAAGAGCCTCAGCCACTTTTCCTTTTCTTTTGCCTTTTGTCATTTTTCAGTAGAACAATTTAGAAATTTGTCCGTTTATACGGTGTTTTTAAAAATCTACAATGAAACTACATCCATATTTTAAGTTACTCTTTCTTTTCTGTTCAGCCCTACTTTTGGTTCGAACCGAAACCCAAGCCCAAAATAAATATACGATAAGCGGCTATATTAAGGAAAAGGGAAGCTCAGAGCTTATGATTGGCGCAACTGTGGCCATTCCGTCATTAAAGACAGGAACCATTTCTAATAATTACGGTTTTTATTCCATTACCCTTCCAGAGGGAATTTACCAAATGGTGGTAACCTATGTGGGGTATTCTCCTAAAGCATTTTCAGTAAACCTAAAAGAAAATGTTGAAATGGATATTGTATTGGAAACGTCTTCAGAAATGAAAGAAGTGGTTGTAAATGCCACCAAACAACAAGCCCGTTTGTCTGAAGAAACTCGCATGAGTGTTATTGAAATTCCTGTGCAACAAATCAAAGATATCCCAGCCCTATTAGGTGAAAAGGATGTGTTAAAGGTGCTGCAATTATTGCCTGGTGTGCAAAAAGGAGGAGAGGGTAACTCGGGAATTTATGTGAGAGGTGGCGGACCAGATCAAAACTTAATCATTTTAGATGATGCCATTGTGTATAATGCCTTCCATCTTTTTGGCTTCTTTAGTTTGTTTAATGGCGATGCACTTAAAAGCGTAGAACTCACCAAAGGAGGTTTCCCTGCAAGATATGGTGGAAGATTATCTTCAGTAATTGAGATGAACATGAAGGAGGGAAACAAAGAAAAATTAAAAGGGGAAGCAGGTGTTGGAATACTATCTAGTAGGTTGGTTTTAGAAGGACCAATTCTTAAGGGCAAATCGTCCTTTTTAGTTTCGGCTCGTAGGACATATTTTGATGCTTTAATTTATCCTTTTATGCCAGCAAACAATAAAGGAGGCTATTATTTCTATGACCTAAACCTTAAAGCCAACTATGAAATTAACCATCGCAACAAAATATTTTTAAGTGGATATTTGGGTCGCGATAAGTTCTTTTTTAGGTCGAAATACAATGCCAATTCAGAAGATGAAGGAGGTTTAAAATGGGGTAATGTAACGGGTACCTTGCGTTGGAACCATCAATACAATCCAAAGCTTTTTGCAAATACAAGCTTGATATTTTCTAATTACCGCTTTGAATTATACGCACAAAATAATTACAATGGCTCAGTATATAAAATGAGCTATAGCTCGGGCATTAGAGATTATACCCTTAAACATGATTTAGATTTTAGACCTAACACCAACCATACCATTAAGGCAGGTGCTCAAATAATTTACCATACATTTATACCTTCTGCCATAGTGGTAAAAGATGATTTTTCGGGCACAAATGAAACAAATAAAAACACTATTTATGCTTTTGAAAATGCCCTTTATGCAGAAGATGATATCAAGGTTGGAAGTAGATTAAGGTTAAATCCTGGTATTCGCTTTACCCAGTTTAATGTGTCTGGTAGCAATTATTTTCGGGCTGAACCAAGGATAAACGCGATGTATAAAATTAAAAGTGATTTATCGGCCAAAGCATCCTATGCAACCATGAATCAATATGTACATTTATTAACAAATACAGGTGTTGGCTTGCCAACCGATTTATGGGTACCTACCACAAAAAACATCAGGCCAGAGAATTCATGGCAAATTGCAGGGGGCTTGGCAAAAGATTTTATTGAAAAGGATTTTAGCGTTTCTTGGGAAGCATACTATAAAGAAGCCTATAATATAATTGCCTACAAAGAAGGGGCAAGTTTTTTTGATACAGACCCTGAGGAAACAAGTAATGCTGGCTCCGCTGTTTGGGAAGAAAACGTCACCTTTGGCCGCATGTGGAGTTATGGTTCAGAGTTTTTGGTGCAAAAGAAAACAGGCAATTTTACAGGCTGGATAGGGTACACCCTTAGTTGGACCCAAATGCAATTTAATGAACTTAATTTTGGTGAAAAATTTTGGGCTAGATATGACCGCAGACATGATATTTCTGTGGTAGCTATGTACAAATTAAGAGAAGAAAGTGCCACGCAAAATGGCATCAAACTATCTGCCACTTGGGTGTATGGAACAGGAAATGCAATTACTTTGCCTGTAGCAGAATATGATGCTCCTACACACCGTCCGGGTTTCGCCAATCAGTTCATGTATTATAATTCAGTATCACAATATACTTCAAGAAACTCCTTTAGAATGGCTCCATACCATCGAATGGATTTTGGCATTCAGGTTCAAAAGAAAATGAAACATTGGGTAAGAACTTGGGAGTTTAGTGTGTATAATTTGTATAACAGATACAATCCATATTTCTATTTCATAGGTTCTACTAATTTTAGTAGTTCTAATAGAACCTTAATGCAAATTACCCTATTTCCAATTGTTCCATCCCTTTCTTGGAATATAAAATTTTAAGTCATGAGAAAATTAGTATATATCGTATTATTTGCATTTACCTTGGTTCAAAGCGCCTGCAGACGTGAGGCCACTGTTGAAGCACCAAAGGTAGATCCTTTGCCAGTAATGTTCTCCTTCCTATCTCCAGAGTCATCAGATTCTAGAGTAACTCTAACCATGAGTAAACCTGTTTTTGGTAAGGTAATAAATGATGGCTACCCACCAATTGCTATTGCCAATGTTACCATAACAGATCAGAATGGTAAAGTCCAAACCTTAACCTTTGATGCTAACAAAGGTTATTATGTGGTTGACCAATCTGTTTATCCAATTTTACCTGGATATACATATACCGTTGCCGCAGCATGGGATAAATACAAAGTATCTGGTGTTACTACCATTCCCATGGAGGTTGCAGATTTGGATAGTTTAAAATCTGAAGAAGCAGGAGAAACTTCTTGGGGTCAATTGCAATATCAAATCTCCTTTAAATGGAAAGATATTATTGGTAAAACAAATTACTATAGGGTAGTATTAGAAGAGGTTTTCTTTCAAACTTTTGGCGATACAACTGGCGCTGGTTATGGTGATAAGGTATACAGCGACAAGAATAAAGATGGGGTAGAGTTTTCAGATAGAATGGATTATTACTTAAATGATTTTGGTTCCCCAGTAACAGACTTAACTATATACCTTCTCCATTCAGATATTCACTATTATGAATTTCATCGCCGTAGAATCAATTACTTTGGCGAGGATCCTTTCAGCGAGCCTTCTCCACAATACAATAACGTAAGTAATGGCCTAGGTGTAGTTGCATCCTACAGAAAGTCTACTCGGAAAGTAAAGATATAGTTGCTTACAGCTTAGCGGCTTCTTCTATTAACCTGCTTTTGTCTATTGGCACTACGCCCACTTCTTCGCAAACCAAACCACCCGCTAAATTAGCTAACGAAGCTATTTGAGCTATGGGAACATCTAATGCCATACACAAGGAGGCAACAGAGATAACGGTATCTCCAGCACCACTTACATCGGCAATTTTTCTAAGATGAGCAGGTACATATTCAAAATGGGTACCATCACTTATCATTACACCTCTTTCGCTCATGGTTACCATTACATGCTTTAATTCCATTACCTGCATAAGGTCTTTTATAGAGTCTTCAAACTCTGCAATGTCAGATGGATCTGCATCACGTTTAAAGCCTTCTTTCAATTCTTTTAAATTAGGCTTAAACAAATCAACTCCCTTGTAATTGATAAAGTTGCGTTTCTTTGGGTCAACCACCACTTTTTTATGGTGCTTGTGTGCTTGCTGCACTATTTGCTCAATAAGCAGAGGAGTGATTACTCCTTTATCATAATCTTCAAATAAGATTACATCTGCAGCAGGCAATAAATCATTGATAATTCTTTGTGCCAATACATAGGTATCATATTCGCCAATAGGATGTGTTTGCTCATTGTCTATGCGAATCATTTGATGTCCTTGAGCCATTACCCTTGTTTTGGTGGTAGTTTGACGCTCTGCAGATCTAACAATTCCCGAGCTTTGTATATGTGCTTTTTCTAAAAGTTGTAACAACTCATTTCCTTCTACATCTTCACCAATAACTGAACACAAAATAGGTTTTGCACCTAATGCTACTAGGTTCAATGCCACGTTTGCTGCTCCTCCTAACCTGTATTCTTTTCTTTGTACGGCCAATACCGGAACAGGTGCCTCTGGTGAAATTCGTTCTACCTGACCAATCATATAGGCATCAATCATTACATCTCCAATCACCAATACCCTTAATCCTTCAAATTTATTTATGATATCTTTCATCCTTCTTTTTCCTTATTCTTAATTTTAAACCAATTTAGCCAATGCATTTCGCATTCTTGATATGGCTATTGTTAATTTTTCATCAGAAGTAGCATAACTAATGCGCAAACAATTGTCGTTGCCAAAAGCCTCACCCGTAACCATGCTCACATGACCTTCATTTAATAAATACATACATAAATCTGTAGCAGTTTTTATTTCTACTCCATTAAATGTTTTACCTAAAAAATAAGAAATATCTGGGAAGAAATAAAAGGCGCCAGTAGGTTGGTTTATTCTAATTCCAGGAATTGTATTCAATCCTTCTAACATCAATTGTCTTCTTCTTTTAAAAGCTTCAACCATTTTAAGACTTGGTTCTCTAGAGCCCGTGAGCGCAGCAACTGCGGCCTTTTGAGTAATGCTACTGGTGGCACTGGTATATTGCGATTGTATTTTTTCACAAGCTTGGGCAATGGCTTTAGGTGCTGCCAAATATCCCAATATCCAACCCGTCATGGCAAAACCTTTCGATAGTCCGTTAATGGTAACCACACGGTTTTTTACCTCTTCAAATGTGCCTATGCTTACATGTTTTCCCTCAAAATTGATGTACTCATAAATCTCATCTGAAATAATTGTTATCTGTGGATGCTTGGCAAAAACTGCAACCAATTCTGCTAACTCTTCTCTGCTGTATACTGATCCTGTAGGGTTGCAGGGAGACGAAAATAAAAAGGCTTTACTTTTTGAGGTAATTGCAGCTTCTAATTGGGCAGCTGTAATCTTGTATTCCTGCTCAAGTGGCGCTGCAATGAATACCGGAACACCTTCCATCAATTTAACCATTTCAGAATAACTTACCCAATAGGGAGTTGGGATAATAACCTCATCACCCTTATTGATAAGTGCCATTATGGTATTCATTATGGCATGTTTAGCACCTGTAGAAACAACTATTTCATCTGCTGCATAATGCAACCCATTTTCTTCTAATAACTTTTTTGAAATAGCTTCACGCAACTCTGGTATACCCGCAACTGGCGTGTAATACGTAAAGTTTTGTTCAATGGCAGCAATAGCAGCGGCCTTAATATGTTGGGGCGTTTCAAAATCTGGCTCTCCCAAACTTAGGTTCACCACATCCACACCTGTTGCCATTAATTCCCTTGCCTTTTTCGACATGGCTATGGTTTGTGGCTCATTTACTGCATATACCCGATTGGCTAATATATCCATTATTTTAGGGTTTAAAGCGCGAATATAAGGCTTGGTTCAGGTCTAACCATATTCCTTTTTACATTTTTTCTTTTGGCAAACTCCGCAAATCAATGCTGTTTTTACTTGCATATAATGCAAAGGTTTCGGTCTGAACCAAGGGATTTCGCTATTTTTTAAGGCATGCGATGAATTTAATAGGCTATTTGCGCTAAGCAAGGTCTCCTCAATATAAATGCCCTCAAATCAATTGGGAGGGCCATGGGTACCACAATACTTTTGTGCCATCAATTAACACAAAAGAATATGAGAACCACCGTTATGACCCGATTTTTTTGGGTATTATTATTATTAATTTTTACCCAAATCACCCATGCCCAAACAGTAAAACCTACCCTCACCGTTTTAAACATAGATACAAAAGGCATCAACCTCGACCCATCTCAAATGGGAAATTTGGTGAGAATAGAGTTAGAAAAACTAAACATGTATGATGTAACAGATAGGTATGACGTTGCCTACTTGATAGAAAAGAACAACCTCAAAATTACCAATTGTTATGGAAAAATGTGTTTGGTTGAAATTGGTAACCTCATTAAAACAGATTACATGATTAGTGGTAGCGCTGAGTTATACGGTGAAACCATTATTATGACCATTAGGTTAGTAAACGTAAAGGCTGCAAGCATTGAGAAAACTGCTGTGGTGGAGTTTTTAAACTTGCCTCTTGAAATTCAAAATATGACGGGCATTACCATCCGTAAATTAATGGATAAACCCAATGATGAAGCTGAAATGGTTCGCTTAACCAAAAAGTTTAATTATGAAAATGCTACCAATAATCCAGATAAAGATATGGTTAACCTTCAAGGTCCAAGATTTGGGTATGTTTTCCTCTTTGGCGAACATGCAGACATTCTTCAACTCCCTTCAGAATCGGGCGGTTTTAATGCCTATCCAGCTTTGTTTCAATTTGGTTATCAATTTGAAAAACAATACCTCAATGAAGGCAATTTTCAAGCATTATTTGAGGTTATTCCTATGGTTTCAGGTATAGACCAACAAATGTTTGTTCCAAGTTTGACCTTCTTAAATGGGTTCAGAAATACCAAAAATGGTTGGGAATTGGCCATTGGTCCAACATTTAGTTTAGGTACCTATGCGCAAATGGGAAATGTAAATGGAACCTATTACACACAAAACCAGCTATTGGAAATGGGTTTAGAAAATGTTAAAACAAAAAATAGATTAAACAGTTCGGGTGACATTGGCGTTGGTTCAGCCTTGGTGTTTGGTGTAGGAAAAACCTTTAAAAGTGGTAAAATGAATATTCCATTAAACCTATTTTTTACCCTACCTGCACAAGATGGTTTTAGGGTAGGAATTTCTGTAGGATATAATTCCAAAAATAGAACAATGTAAATTGTTGTTTCAGCAGCTTTGTCAGAGAAAGGTCCATTTGGACCTTTTTTTGTGCTTGGTCTCAGCCAAATTTGCTGTTTATGCCTTGTTTTTACTGACAATTTAGCCCTTTCTTGCCTGTGGAATTTTTCTTGTTGATTATTCTTTGCGTTAAAATAAAAACACCCCAAACAAGAAATAATAAACCCTCATATGAATTTAAATAATTTCACCATCAAAGCACAGGAGAGTATCCAATTGGCACAACAAATTGCTGCTGGTTTTTCTCACTCTTCTATAGAAACAGGGCACCTGCTAAAAAGCCTTTTGCAGGGCGAAGAACAAACCATTGATTTTTTATTGAAAAAGTTAGGGGTGAATACCCAACGCCTAAACCTTGCGGTAGAAGCCCAATTAAAAAGTTATCCAAAGGTGCAAGATAATCCGGCGCAATACCTATCAAATCAGGCAAATCAAGCCATTATAAAAGCGCAAAATTTGTTAAAAGAAAATGGCGATGAATTTGTTGCTATTGAACATTTGTTATTGGCTTTGGTGATGGGTTCTAATACGGTAGCTACCATTTTAAAAGATGCAGGTGTTAATGAAAAAGAACTCAAGCTTGCCATGAAGGAATTAAGAGGCGGCGGCACCGTTAATTCTCAGAATGCCGAAGCCCAATACAATGCCCTAAATAAATACGCTAAAAATTTAAACGACCTAGCCAAAAAAGGTAAACTCGATCCCGTGATTGGAAGAGATGAAGAGATAAGGAGAGTGCTTCAAATATTAAGTAGAAGGACAAAGAATAATCCTGTTTTGATTGGTGAGCCAGGTGTAGGTAAAACTGCCATTGCAGAAGGATTAGCTCATAGAATTGTAAATGGTGATGTGCCAGAAAACCTCAAATCTAAAAGGGTGTTTTCATTAGATATGGGCGCACTCATAGCAGGCGCTAAATACAAAGGGGAGTTTGAGGAACGCTTAAAGTCTGTAGTAAAAGAAGTTACCCAAAGTGAAGGAGAAATTATTCTGTTTATAGATGAAATTCATACCCTTGTTGGTGCAGGTGGCGGTGGAGAAGGGGCTATGGATGCTGCCAATATATTAAAACCAGCGCTTGCCCGCGGAGAATTACGTTCTATTGGTGCTACCACCCTTGCAGAATACCAAAGGTATATTGAAAAAGATAAAGCACTCGAGCGTAGGTTTCAAAAAGTATATGTGGAGGAACCAGACACCGAATCAGCGATTTCTATTTTAAGAGGTTTGAAAGAACGCTATGAAGTGCACCACAAAGTAAGGATCAAGGATGATGCAATTATTGCCGCTGTTGAACTATCGCAGCGCTATATTTCTGATAGGTTCTTGCCAGATAAAGCCATTGATTTAATGGATGAGGCTGCTTCTAAATTGCGTTTAGAGATTGATTCTGTCCCAGAAGAATTGGATCAATTGGATAGAAGAATCATGCAATTGGAGATTGAAAGAGAAGCCATCAAAAGAGAAGGTGATGATGCCAAAGTGAAAGAATTGGGCGAGGTATTGGCCAATTTGCAAAGCGAAAGGAATGCCCTTAAAGCCGAATGGCAAAGTGAGAAAATAATTGTAGATGCCATTCAAATATCTAAACAAGAAATTGAGAATTTAAAAGTAGAGGCCGAACAAGCCGAACGTTCAGGTGATTTTGGGAAAGTTGCTGAGATTAGATACGGCAGAATAAAAGAAGCGGAGGCCAAAGTAATTGAACTTAAAACCAAGTTGCAAGAGCAACAAGGTGATAAAGCCATGGTGAAGGAAGAAGTAGATAGCGAAGATATTGCTGATGTGGTGAGCCGTTGGACAGGCATTCCTGTTACCCGAATGCTGCAAAGTGAACGCGAGAAATTGTTAAACCTAGAGGCTGAATTGCACCAGCGAGTGGTTGGTCAGGAAGAAGCTATTGCAGCTATTAGCGATGCCATTAGAAGAAATAGAGCAGGCTTATCTGATCCAAAACGACCAATAGGAAGTTTCATCTTTTTAGGAACAACAGGCGTAGGAAAAACAGAATTGGCGAAGGCATTGGCCGAGTTTTTGTTCAACCAAGAAAATGCCTTAGTACGCATTGATATGAGTGAATACCAAGAAAAACATACCGTAAGTAGGTTAATTGGTGCTCCTCCGGGATATGTAGGTTACGAAGAAAGCGGCCAACTAACAGAAGCCATTAGACGTAGGCCTTATTCTGTTGTTCTATTAGATGAAATTGAAAAAGCCCATCCAGATGTATTCAATATTTTATTGCAAGTATTAGATGATGGTAGGTTAACTGATAACAAAGGCAGAACAGCCAATTTTAAAAATACCATTATCATCATGACTTCCAATATTGGTTCACATCTTATTCAAGAAAAATTTGAAACCTTTACAGATGGCAATAAAGAAGAGTTAATGGCCGAAGCGAAAATTCAAGTGATGGATTTACTTAAACGCAGCATACGTCCTGAATTTTTAAATAGAGTTGATGATGTTATCATGTTCACCCCATTGAGCAGAGAAGATGTACGTTCTATTGTAGATATACAACTCAAAGACATTATTCAAAAGTTGTTTGAACAAGGAATAGGCTTTAGTGTTACCGATGAAGCTTTAGATTGGTTGGCCCAATTAGGTTATGATCCACAATATGGGGCACGGCCACTTAAGCGCGTTCTTCAAAGGAAAATTCTCAATGAATTAAGCAAAGAAATTCTTTCAGGTGCAGTGAAAAAAGACTCAAATATTGTGCTCGATTTAGATGAGCGAAGTCAGTTACGATTTACCAACGCCTAAATAAAAAATCCCTCAAAAACCTTTCTTGAGGGATTTTTTTTACCCCTAATCGTCAACTATTCCTTTTAGCTCAAACCCCCTTTACGTCTATGGTGGGGTTATTATGAATTTATTAATAGTAACTTTTTTTTGGGCTAATTGAATTCACATATATTACCATAAAATTTTATAGGTGATTGAAACATTTCTACAATCAGGCAACTATTTTGAATGCAGCAATGACTCTTATATAGTTCAACTGATTGTTTAACGCTTAATTTCTTTGTTTATGGGTCGTTATTTACTTACAATGGCTATGTGCCTTGCCAGCTTTTTAAGTTTTGCTCAACATGCTCCTTTCGCAACAAGAATTCCATTTACCTATGTCTTTAAATTAGATTCTACACAGGCAGTATGGATTCAAAAAAATGGAATAAAAGATACGAGTTTTTTGTTTACCCATAAGCAAGATAGTTTTCGCGGATCAATTCCTATTTTGCCTTCTGGCAATTATATATTCGCTTATTATCAAAGTGGTTCATTGAGTGCATATGTGCATGTAGTGCCCTTTTATACCCCGCAGATAGTGAGTTTTAATGATTTGGTTCATATCAGGTTTTTAGATAGTACTTATCGTTTTAGAAACGATATAGGCTTATGGGTAAATCAACAAAAACAACAAGTAGATAGCGCCTGCAATTGTTATGAATTATCACGGAACAAAAAAGACCGACCCTTTTATATAAGTGATGGTTCTTATTTTATGTTTGGTAAAATTGAGGGAGATGTAAAACATTATCCAAATCAACCTTCCTACAATTATGGTCAATCCAATCCAATCATTAGTCACGGTTACTTTTTGTTGAACCAACAGAAGTTCCAACCCAAAGATACCTTAAAGTTAAAGGCATATATTTTAAATGGACAAGGTATTGCGTTTACCAAACCGCTTAAATTGTTTTTAGAGGATGTGTATGATAACAAACGTACCTTATTGGCATGGGTTCCTGCCCAAACCAGAGGGGCCTATGTGTATGAGTTTAAACTCATGGATACTTTAAAAATTGACCATATGTATAGGTTGGTGTTTGAGGCGAGAGATGGAAGCAGATTAAAACAAACTACTTTTAGTATTCAAGAGTATAAATTAAGAAACAGCAAGTATGATGCTTACATAGAAAAAACTAAGGTGTTTAAAGGTGAGCAAGCAAAGTTTATTTTAAGTGCAAAAGATGCCAATGATTTGCCTATTCCAGGCACACGCGCAAGGGTGAGAATTAAGTTGCAACGATACAGCCAATTTGCCGGGAAAACACTTTTTGTTCCTAACGCTTGGTTGCAGAATTTATATGAAACCTATGTTGAATTAGATATTAGCAATCAAACCGAAGTGCTTATACCCAAAGATGTATTGCCTCAAATGAACCTTGATGTATTAGCAGAAATATCATTTAGCGACGCTTCTGGAGAGTTGAAGCAAATAGAAATTCCTTTTTCATATACCTTAGATAGTAGCTATTTTATGCTAAGGGCGAACGAGCAAGGAGTAATAGGGGTATTTGTTGAAAATGGTAAAGTCAAATCTCAAAAAGGTGTTCTTAAAGGATATTTAAATAGTAGGTTGGTTCAAACCGATACCCTTTTATTGCCTTTTCAAAGAGGTTTATCTTCAAACATAAATAGGTTTGAATTAGTAGATACACTCGGTAAAGCACTTGCCAATGTGGGTATTCCACACGAGATGTTTAGGCCTGCATTTTATGGGGAACGCACCCATGATAGCATTCAACTTTCCTTGTATAATCCGGGTGCGTATGAAGTGTTTTATCGCGTGTATTGTGATAATAGGTTGGTGTTTAAAGGATGTGGTACAAGCTTTTATTATGCCAAACGAGATACAGGTATGGGTTCTTACAATGTTATTTTTGGATATACACAATTAGGTACCTCTGTGTTAGATGAAGCCATATTTACATTTAAAGAAAAGTTGTTTACCGTTAAAACCAATCTGCCAGATGTTATCTATCCTGGACAATCACTTCCATTAGACATTCAAGTTTTTAGCTATGAACGTAAGCCTAAAGCTGGCGTAAATTTAACAGCCTTTGGTGTTAATGCACAGTTTGACGATTACCAAGATCCATATTTGAAATATTATGGCGAGGATAAAGATCGAATCTTAATGAAGGATGCAGGTTCCATTTTGCAATGGCCCTATACTCGTGTGGGATATTCCCTTCCAAATATGAAATATACCACCTTGTTACAAGCAGGTATGATAACCATGGAAGAATACCGACTTCGTTATCCAAATGAACAACTATTTGTGTATGTTCAAAAGAACTACTTGCCAGGTACTGATTTTACGCCTTTTGCGGTTGGTAATGGCAAACGCTTAGAAATTTATGCTATTGAAATTGATAAGGTACCAAGTTATGTGAAGGGAGTAAACGCTAACCCAGGTGTGTTTAGTTTTAGGATTAGCCAAGGGAATCACCAAATTCGTTTAAGAACGTCTACTGCCTGGTATGAAATTCCTTCTTTCTATTTTGGTGATTCAACCCGTGTAGTATTTTCATTTGATACTTTGTGTTTGCCAAACGGAATTGTTAAAACCCCTTGTGATACCAAAATGTCTTTTAACGCTCAAGAGCTAGAACGCATTTCAAAACACATTCTGTCTTTTTCAAAAAGAAATTTTGGTCAATACAAACGTCAGGTTTTATTGGTTCAAAATAATGTGCAAATAGATTTAGAACAGTCCTTATTTGCGCAATACAACCAAAATAGTCAGCAAACAGATTACCATTATGGGCTGTTTGCACACGATACCATATTGGTGATAGTAGAAGGTAAATTAGTACAAAAAATTCGGTTCGAACCAAATAAACGTTGGGTGTTTTTTAGGGAACGTATCATACAGGAGGATATGGATAGTATAGACATGCCTTTTGAATTCAGGTACTTTAGGCATTCTGATCCAGATTTTTTTAAAGCCAACGATACATTGCCTCATGTGATGAAGTTTGAAAATACCATCCAAATAAGTAATGGTAAATATGAGAAACCCCTTGAAAATAAACTTAAGCCAGACTGTTTTTTTGGATACCAATATCAAGCCAAGTCGAGTAAAAATGATGCGTTAACCTTGGTTTCCATTTCAAACATTATCAATACCCAATCTATTGCTGCTTATTTTTTTCATGTACATGATGCACGCAAAAGTTTGCTCGTGCCTCAATTAGATATTGGCGCTCATGATTTAAACTATTTTTTAGATACAGGTGCATACGATATATATATAGTTTCTAGGTTCAATAAATTATATAAGAATAAGATTTTGGTTCAGCCCAATGGCACATTACTTATTAGGTTAGATAGTTTATATTTTACCAATGAATGTGGTGAACTGCAAAAGATGCTTGAAACCGCAAAGATGTTGGATGTTTTGGAGGAGATGCAAAACAGAGGAATAGTAAGTTACCGCAAAGAAGATTATGTGAAGGTTAAGGTGGGTACTGAAATGTCTTTCAACAAAGGGGTAGATAAACATCCTGTTTTAAGTGGGTATGTATTTGATGCTTTAGGACATGTATTAGAGAACGTAATTGTTACCTTGGAACAAGATGGTGTAGTTAAAGGAATAGGCTTTTCAGATGTGAGCGGTGGGTTTCTCATTAGAGATGTGGTGGCAGGTACTTATTCCTTGCGTTTAACCCGCTTTGGATCTTGTGTAACCATTATTGAGAAAGTTCAATTACGCCCTTACCACATGCAAGATTTGTCTATTCAAATGCAAGATTGCGGATTTGCTAAAATTGGCGGAAACATTGCGCCTACCTTGTTTTTTGGAGAAGCACACATAAGCAAAGAAATAAAATCGCAATATGAAAATACCGCAGAGCCCATTGAAAATGGATTTGGCATGATAAAAGGAAAAGTGATTGACGCTGATACCAAACGTCCGATGGATTTTGTAAGCATTACTGTAAAGCGAAATGGAGTAAGTGTTGCCACTACTTTAACAGATGATGATGGGGTTTTTGTGGTTAAAAATATAAAGCCAGGTGAGATAGATTTATATGCCGCTTATCTAGGTTATAAAAATTTAATACTTCATCAAGTTAGAATTGAACCAGATGAAATTCGTTTTATCAATTTTAGCATGGAAGAAAGTTATGGTACACAATTACAAGAGGTAACAGTAACCTATAAAAAACAATTGGTTGATAAAGGAGGTGTTAAGGGATCGGTTAGTCAATCAAGTGAGGTAATGTATTTGGGGACGAGAAACGTAAATGCTTTGGCATCAGTTAGCTTAGGTGTTGAAAGTAGATCTGGTGATTATCCCAATTTTAGAGGATCACGAGCTGATGGTGCAGCGTATTATATTGATGGTGTTAGGGTGAATAGTGTTGGGTCAAATGTGCCTCAAAATGCCATCGCAAGTAATACCATAGAGTTAAAAGTGGGCAACTTAGATAAATTGGAGATAGGGCAAAAGGCAAGATTAACCCAAATGAGCGCCGATCCTAATGTAAAGAGCAATAGAACCTCATTTAGAGATTATGCCTTTTGGGTTCCTAACCTTGTTACCAACAAATATGGAGAAGCACATGTTACCATTACGTTTCCAGATAATATTACCCGTTGGCGTAATTTTATTTTGGCAATGGATGAATCATTTAATACAGCAGTTTACCGCAAAGATGTGCGTTCATACAAACCGCTATCAGCCTCATTATTTATCCCTTCCTTTTTGGTAAAAGGAGATAGCGTAAGTATTACAGGCAAGGTAAGCAATTATACTGGTGATTCCTTTAAGCTCGAAACACGCTTTTCCATTAAAGATTCTACTCATTTAAGAACTCATTCATGGGTTAAACAATTTACCCGCAACCAAATGGGTATAGTTGCCAATAAATTGGATACGCTTCAATTAGGATATTCACTTAAAACTGATTTTGGATACGAAGATGGTGAGCGATTTTTATTGCCTGTTTTGGATAATGGTGTATTGGTTAATTCATTTATTTATTACCATTTAAAAGGAGATTCACTCATTCAATTGCCACCATTAAACAACGGTGTTTACAGCCTTAAAATCATGAACGGATACCACCAATTGATTAGAGATGAGATAAAAAGATTACATCAATATAGGTATGGTTGTGTAGAACAAACCACCTCTAAATTAAATGCCTTATTAATTGAAATGAAGTTGAACCGATTGTTAGCAGATACCTTCCTTGGCAGAGACCAAATTAATACTTGTATTAAACGTCTAGAAAGTATGCAATTAAGTAACGGTTCATGGGGTTGGTATACCCATTCTCAACCAGAGGTTTGGTTAACTCATTATGTATTGCAAACCTTGCAAGCAGCATCAGCGGCTGGGTTTCCGTCTAAAGCCTTGCCTAAAGGAGTAAAGTTTTTCCGTTCAGAAATTTCCCGTTTTTCTGTTTCAGATAAGCTTAGGGCTTTGGAAATATTGTTTGCCGCAAGGGAAGATTTTCCTTATACCCAATTTTTGGAAACCATTAATGAAACCGACCTGAACCCTGCAGATAGGTTATTGATAACCTATATTAAACAGAAAATGGAGTTGCCGCATTTTTCAGGCTTTCTGTTAGAAGGGATTCAGAAGAGTAAGGAGGGTGCTATTTATTGGCAATATCCAAATAGAGCCATTTACCAAAATCAAACCACCACAACCTTGTTAGCCTATCAAGTTCTAAAGGCAGATATGGCAGATTCTGCCTTACTTGCAGGTATAAGAAAATACTTTTTTAATGAGGTAGTGTTCGGTTCGAACCAATATAGAAATACGCTTGAATCGGCCAAAGTACTGCAAGCTATGGCTACTGATTTAAGCATGCAAAGCAACCAGAAATTAAGCACTCACATTGAATTAAATGGAACTCCTTTATCTAAAAACTATCCGCAAGAAATAGCCTTGACAAATGGGGTTAATTACCAACTCAAAAAATCGGGGGCAGAGGCTATGGTATTCTTAAGCAGA
Organism: uncultured Bacteroidota bacterium; assembly: GCA_903834625.1. Taxonomy (GTDB): domain Bacteria; phylum Bacteroidota; class Bacteroidia; order UKL13-3; family UKL13-3; genus B1. The sequence goes on along the minus strand of CAILJQ010000180.1, from coordinate 5,248 downwards.
AAATATACAGACACAAATCCTCCAATAAACGTAGCGCGATTTAATATCCAAAGTAGTTTTTTACAAGATGCTAGGTTAAGTGATACCTTGAAGGCCTTGTTGCCAGTTATGTATAAAGTAACTTTAGAGGTAAAAGCTCCTACTGAATTCGTGATGGTTCAGATTCCTATACCTGCTTCATGTAATTATTTAGATAGGAACAATCGTTACGGAGCAGATGAGGTAGAATACCATAAAGATAGAATCATTTTGTTCTACAGGAAAATGTATCCAGGTGCCAAAACAATTGATATCCAATTGGAGCCTAGGTTTAGCGGGAACTTCACGCTTTTACCTGTTCAGGTTGAAAACATGTATAACCCAATGGAGGCAGGAAATAACTTAACCAGAAAAATCTTGGTGAAGCCTTAAGCTACTTTGGGGTTCATGTTAGCACCTATTTTATAGCCAAAATAAGCCATCGGAATATAAGCCAAAATGAGATCACAAGCAGTAAACCACATAGGGGATGGCAACATAAAAATATTGGCAATGCCACCTATAAGAAACCAAGCACCTAAAGCAAATGACAGTTTTAGGTGATGGCTAACAGCAATTACGGTTACCACAATAGCACTCAACACGGTACCCAAGGCATGCGCCAAAAAAGGCATCAAAAAATGTTTAGGTTCCATTAAAGGCATAGCGGCAACTAAACCTTCCATGGTGGTTAAATTGGTGCCATCTGGCGGAGGAATTACATAACTGCTGATCATGATAATTCCCATGTTTAGGGCACCACCTGAAATAACGGCAACAATTACCGCTAAGATGTTTCTGAGGATTGGATTCATAGATTTAGGTTTTTAGGTAACCCAAATGTATGAAAAGAAAAGGAATCCAAATAGGTGTATGATGAATGGCTTATTCTGGGTTTTGTTCAGCCAATTTCTTTTTGTCGCGGGTACCTTTGTAAATCTCAAATTTGTGGAACCTACATTCTAAGGCACCATTGTAAAGTGGTATTTTTTTAGAAGGTGCCAAGCCTACTTTTTTCAAGGCTTCAATGTTTGATGAAATAATCCAAACATCGTATCCTTCAAATTCCTTTTTCATTTGATCGCCCATCATTTTGTAAAAGGCGCCAATTTCTTCAATAGGCAAGCGTTCACCATAAGGCGGATTGATAATCATTATTCCTCCACCTTCTGCTCCCTTACTTTCTTCAAACCGTTTGTTGCTTACTTTTACGTCTTCGTCTACACCTGCCCTTGTGCAGTTTTCTCTTGTAATTTCAATGGCTTTAAAGGTTTTATCACTACCTACAATATTTGCCTTTGATTCGCGCATATTGGCAACGGCCTCTTTCCTTACCATGTCAAACAATTCAGGTTGGTAATTATTCCATCTTTCGAAACCAAATTGTGCACGGTTTAAATTGGGCGGCATATTTTTAGCAATCATGGCAGCCTCAATCAAAAGGGTTCCACTACCACACATAGGATCGTAGTAATTACCTTCACCTTTCCATCCTGTTAGCAAGATCATTCCAGCTGCTGTTACCTCATTAATTGGCGCTAAAGTACTATCTGTTCTATAACCCCTGCGATGCAATGATTCTGCCGATGAATCTAAGGAAACACTCACTTCATCGCGGTTAATGTGTATGTCTATACTTAAATCTGGGTGCGTTAAATCTACACTTGGTCTTACGCCAAACTTCTCTCTAAACTGATCAACAATGGCATCTTTTGTTTTAAGTGAAACGTATTGAGAATGGTTAAAAAATTCACTTTTTAAACTGGTATGAATAACTAATCTACCTTCCTTGTCAAGGTATTCGGCCCAATTTATTTTCTTAATCCCATCATATAACTGTTGCTCATTTTTTGCCCTAAATTTTTGAATAGGAATAAGAACCTTTAAGGCTGTTCTTAAGCAAAGATTGGCTTTATACATTGTTTCCAGGTCGCCCCTAAAACTTACTGCACGGTTATGTGCCTCTACTTCTTCTGCACCCAAATTGCGTAACTCCTCTGCCAACACTTCTTCAAGGCCAAATTGGGTTTTGGCCACCATATTAAAACTCGATTTCATTGCTTGCAAGATTAGGCAAAATAATCAGCATTGCCTACCTTTCATAGATTTGATGCTGCTTGCACTTTTTTCATTCCCTACTTATTGTGTATGTTTGAACTCAATTTTTTTGGAATATGATGCGCTTGTTGTTAGTAGGTATTTTGCTTGTTTTTACCCAATCATCAGAGGCTTGTAAATGCAGATGGATAACCATAGAAGAGGCCTATAATAGGGCAGATGTGATTTTTTATGGGAAACATCAGGGAACTGTTGATGCTCCTCGTATAAACAATATCCATGGCAAGCCTAGCAAATTTGAACAATTCTCTGTAAAGCGCTTTTATAAAGGAGGCAGCGATGCCTTCTCTGAGGCAAAAGGTGATTTTACCATTAGTTTAAGGTCAACATGCGACAATAGCTGCGGCATGTGTTATGATTCTGGTTCTTACTATTTGGTGTATGCCAATGTGTTGAACCAAAACATGTTCTTAGAAACAGAAATATGCTCAAGAAGTAGAGTAATTGAGAACAACAAGTTTATGGTGCCAACTTCCATTGACCCAGATGCAGGAAAAGATGAAGCATACGAATTGGTAAAATTCTCGAGAAACGATACCACAAGCGTTCGTAAATCTCAAACCATGATTGCCGAAATGCAGGAGGAGCGTTGGGTTCAGATACAAAAGCAGTTGAAGAAAAAAACAAGCATGACCATCATTCTTTCAACCACAACACTCATTCTTTTGATATACGTGTTATTAGATTGGTTCAAAAAGAAAAAAGCTGCTTAATCAATTTCAACGCGCTCTCGGAGGTAAGGGATTTTTACGTTGCTGTATCCTCTTTCTAAAAACTTATTTTTAAAGGTATCTTGCGTTTTGGTTTCGCCATGAACCAAAAATATTTCCTTTATTTTCTTCTTGTTCTGGCAGCTTAACCATTTAAATATTTCCTCGTAATCTGCATGCGCACTGTAGTAATCTAAACTTCTTACCTCTGCGTTCACTGCATACTCTTCCCCAAAAATACGTACCAATTTTTCTCCATTTTTCAGTTTGCCCCCTAAGCTTTCTGGTGTGCAGTATCCAACCATTAAAATGGTGTTTTTAGGATTTTCAATATTGTTCATGATATGGTGCTTAATCCTTCCAGCTTCGGCCATACCACTTGCAGAAATAATGATACATGGTTCAACAAAATTGTTCAGTGCTTTGCTTTGCTCCAACTCACTTATATAACTCAAATTTTTGAACCCAAAAGGGTCTTTGTCTTTATGCACATATGCAACAAACTCTTCACGGTAACATTCTTCATGTTTACGCATCACTTGGGTGGCTTTTACAGAGAGCGGACTGTCTACAAAAACCTTAATGTTTGGCATCCGACCTTCATTCACTGCCTTGTCCAAAATATAGATGATTTCTTGGGTTCGGTCAACACTAAAGGCAGGGATAATTAATTTCCCCTTTTTCTGAACGCAGGTGTTTTCTATGATATCTAGGAGTTCATTTTCTGCATCTTCAATTACCTGATGTTTTCTATCTCCATAAGTACTCTCACAAATTAAATAATCACATTGCCTGAAGGGCTGTGGATCTCGCAGAATAGGATCTTTATACCTCCCAATATCACCACTAAAGGTAATCTTAGTTTTTTTTCTTGGACCACACTTGATGTCTAAATTTATAATGGCACTCCCCAATAAATGTCCGGCATCTACAAAACACAAATTAACTTCCTTGTCTATTTGTAGATGTTGGTCGTACCCAACTTCCTCCATCATATCAATAGCCTTCTCTACATCTTCCATTTCATATAATGCGTCGATAGCAGGGAGGTCCTTCTTTTTCCTTCTTTTGTTGATATACTTTAAATCGGCTGTTTGAATATGGGCAGAATCCATGAGCATAATTTCACATAAACTCTTGGTAGCTGCCGTACAAAAGATAATGCCATTAAAACCCTCCTTTACCAGTCTTGGTATGAGTCCGCTATGATCTATATGGCCATGAGACAAAATCAAATAGTCAACTTCAGATGGGTTGAACCCAAAATGTCTGTTTAGGTCTTCACGGTTTTCAACGTGACCTTGAACCAAACCACAATCGAGTAAAATATTTTTACCACTGGGGGTTGTTATCATGTGTTTGCTACCAGTTACCATCTGAGCAGCGCCAAAAAACTGTATGTGCATAGGGCAATATGGTTGATTGATTTGTGATATCAAAATAAAATCCACAAAACAAAATTCCATGAAATTATCCACCAAACGTATATACATTTGTTGATTACCGCATAAAATTGTTTTTTGCAGGTGTAAAAAAGGAGTAAGGAAAATGCATTTAGCTATCGCAGGAAATATTGGGTCGGGAAAAACCACGCTCACCACATTGCTTTCAAAGCACTATAAGTTTGAACCTCATTATGAAAATGTGGAGGACAATCCTTACATATCAGATTTTTATGAAGACATGCAACGTTGGAGTTTTAACCTGCAAATTTTCTTCCTAAACTCTCGTTACAATACCTTGTTGCAATTGCAAAAGTCGAAGAAGAACATCATTCAAGATAGAACCATCTACGAAGACGCGCATATTTTTGCACCTAACCTACATAGCATGGGTTTGATGAGCACCCGCGATTTTGAAACCTATCAAAGAATGTTTGATTCTTTGAGCCAAACCGTTAAGCCACCAGATTTGTTAGTATATTTACGTGCATCTATTCCTCATTTGGTAAATAATATCCAAAAGCGTGGGCGTGAATATGAAGACAGTATTCGTTTAGATTACTTACGTAGGTTAAATGAGCGCTATGAAGCTTGGATAAGCAGCTACAAGCCTAAGCATTTAATCATTGAAGTAGACGATATGAATTTTGCCGAAAATGGCGAGCACCTAGGCAGCATCATCTCACGCATTGAAGCGGAGATGAATGGCCTATTTTAAATTTCATTATTTTTCTATAAACAACCAGTTCGGCCGCCATCTACAGGTACATTTATTCCTGTGATATATGCAGCGTATGGACTTGCCAGAAAGCAGGCAGCGTATGCTATTTCATCTGGTTGGGCAAATCTGTTCATAGGTATTTCTGAGAGCATTTCATGATTTACATCCTCAATACTTTCATTTTGTTTTACAGCTTTGCCTTCAATTATTTGTTTTAACCTATCCGTACCTGTGGCTCC
>CAILJQ010000179.1 GCA_903834625.1 uncultured Bacteroidota bacterium | reverse complement strand
CGTTATTGGAATTGATGAGGATTTAGTTGTTCCAGACAAAGGCTTATCTGTTTTTGAAGATGCCATTGTACCTTGGAAAGGGGAGAAAATGCAAGAATGGAAAAACCATTTTGTTGCGTTGAGTAGGAAAAATGATTTTCCAATACATAAACCATACTACGAGTTAAACGCCAAGCAGAAAAATTATTTATGGCAAGGTGGCAAAGATTGGGATGGTTTAAATGGCTTCTTTAAGGAATTAGAAAAGCAAACCTACAAAATTCAGTACCGTGTAATGCTTGCCAGATATAGGGGTAAGACTGTTTGCATGGATTGTATGGGCACAAGATTGCGCAAAGACAGCAATTATGTGAAGCTTACACCAGCATCATACAAATACGCATTTGATGGAACCGAAAAAGATGAGAGGATTACCCTTTCGGAAGTTTTGTTGATGAGCATTGATGATTGCGTGCGCTACTTTTCTGCATTAAAGCTAAGAGAACAACATGCAAAAATTGCCAAGAGAATACTTACCGAAATTGAAAGTAGGTTAAGCTTCTTGCAAAAAGTTGGCTTGGGGTATTTGTCGTTGAACCGACTTTCAAATACTTTAAGTGGTGGAGAATCTCAACGCATTAACCTTGCTACCTCTTTGGGTTCAAGCTTGGTGGGCTCATTGTATATTTTAGATGAACCTAGTATTGGATTGCATAGCCGAGATACAGAAAGGTTAATGCAAGTTTTAAAAACCTTAAGAGATATTGGCAATACTGTGGTGGTGGTTGAACACGACCAAGATGTTATGGAAGATGCAGACAGAATTATTGACATGGGTCCATATGCTGGCATACATGGCGGTGAAGTTGTGGCCATTGGAAATTTGTATGAACTTAGAAATAATAGCAAAAGCTTAACAGGTAGATATCTTAGTGGTGTTGAAAAAATTACCATCCCTGAGCGCAGAAGAAAATGGAACCAGTACATAGAGGTAAAAGGCGCTAGACAACACAACCTAAAAGGTTTTGATGTAAAATTCCCTTTGCATGTATTAACAGTTGTTACAGGGGTGAGTGGCAGTGGAAAAACTACTTTGGTTAAGAGCATCCTCTACCCTGCTTTGCAAAAATTATTGGGTAGTTATGCTGGTGAAAAAACGGGTACTTTTGAAAAATTAGAAGGCAATTTAAAATCGGTTCAGCAAATAGAATTTGTGGATCAAAACCCCATTGGAAAAAGCTCTCGTTCAAACCCAGTTACTTACATTAAAGCGTATGATGCGATAAGAGAATTGTATGCGTCGCAGCCCTTGGCAAAACAAAGATTATACAAACCACAACACTTTAGTTTTAATGTTGAAGGTGGTAGATGTGATACCTGCGGTGGTGAAGGAGAAATTACCATTGAAATGCAATTTATGGCCGATGTGCATTTACCATGTGAAGAATGTGGTGGCAGTAGGTTTAAAGAGGAAGTGAGAGAAGTTCAATACAGAGGCAAAAGCATTAGTGATGTTTTGGGTATGAGCATAGATGAAGCCATTGATTTTTTTGTGGAGGAGAAATCTTTGTCAAATAAGTTAAAACCACTAAGCGATGTTGGTTTAGGGTATATCAAACTTGGACAAAGTTCTAATACCTTAAGTGGCGGAGAGGCGCAAAGGGTTAAGTTGGCGTCATTCTTAGGCAAAGGAAAAAACAGCGACCCTGTTTTTTTCATATTTGATGAACCTACTACAGGTTTGCATTTTAATGATATCAAAAAATTGCTTCAATCATTCTATGCCTTGTTAGACCAAGGGCATAGCATATTAGTAATTGAGCACAATATGGATGTAATTAAGTGTGCAGATTGGGTAATTGATTTGGGTCCAGAGGCCGGAACAAACGGTGGGAACCTCGTTTTTGAGGGGATTCCAGAGGATTTGGTTCAGACCGAAAAAAGTGAAACAGCCCGTTTTTTAAAAAGATATATGGAATAGTTTAACTGGTATGGTCTGAAACAATAAGCCAATTCCCTCCTATTTTTTTGAACCATAAAGAAAAATAACCAGAAGGACTGCCAGATTTATTTTCAACCTTCCAAGACCAAGTGAGTATATAGTTTTGTTCATTAATTGCGGTTAAACTAATGATACCAAAGGTTAATTTACCCATTTCACCTTTGTCTTGGTAGTTTTTCTTATAGCCATCGTATACTTTTTGCCAACCATATTTCACCCCATTTTTAGAAACAAATTGCAAGTTCTCCGATTTCCAATAATGCGCCATAAAGCCATCTAAATCGGCATTATTCCAAGCATCTTGTTGTTGAAACAATACTTGTTGAATGTTACTTGAATCTTTTTGAAATTGGGATTGGGCATTTACTTGATAAGTTATAAGCAAGCAAAAAATTGTCATCAGTTTAATTATTTTCATTCTTTTCATTCATTTTCAAATACTACTACTACATCATCTTGTTCTATTAGAACACCTTCTTTAAGCAATATAGCAGCTATTTTGCCCGATTTAGGCGCTACTACCGTACTTTCCATTTTCATCGCTTCTATTGTAAATAAAGGGGCATTGCGTGTCACTGCTTCTCCGGTTTGAACCAAAATTCTTGACAACCTGCCTTGTAAAGGTGAACCTATTTCATGAATTCCGCTCACTTTTTTATTGGTGGCTTTTGTACTCTTGAAACTTCTGTCTATCACTTCTACGCTACGTGTTTGTCCGTTTAAGCGGAAGAAGACAGATCTTTTGCCATCACCTTCATCAATAACATTAAGCATTCGTATAAGGATATTTTTTCCTGGAGCCAATTCAATCAATGATTCTTCATTGTTTTTAAGTCCATAGAAAAATGCAGGTGTAGGCATATGCCAAAGCGGACCGAAGGTTTCTCTATGTTTGGCATAATCATCAAAAACCTTTGGGTAAAACAGGTACGACAAACAATCTAGGAAATTGTATTCTTGTCCGAACTTTTCTTGAAACTCGACAAATGTTTTATCAAAATCAATAGGAGCTAAATGCTCATTTGGTCTACCCAAATAAGGGGTTCTGTTTTTTAGGATTTTGGATGAAAGTTGCATTGGAAAACCACCAGGATTTTGTCCTAGATCGCCCATAAACAGTTCTATTACACTATCTGGGAATGAAATCATATCACCCTTTTCAAGGATGTCTTTTGCAGTGTAACCATTTGCTGTCATGAATAAGGCCATATCACCAACAACTTTAGAAGAAGGAGTTACTTTAACAATATCACCAAACAATTGATTCACCACCACATAGTTTTGTTTGATGGTTTCAAACTTATCTTCTAAACCTAAGCTTCTGGCTTGTGGGCGAAGATTAGAATATTGTCCGCCAGGAATTTCATGATCATAAACCTCTGCTGTTCCTGCCTTTAATTCGTGTTCAAACGGATAATAATATTCTCTTACTGCCTCCCAATAATTAGAAAATTGATTGAGTGAATGGATATTAATTTTTTGCTCACGCTCTTGTCCGTGCATCATTGCAGCAATGGAATTGAAATTGGGCTGAGAGGTTAAACCACTCATGCTGGCAAGGGCAACATCTATTACATCAACACCTGCTTCTATGGCCTTAAGGTATGTTGCAGGTTGTATAGAACTTGTATCATGTGTATGCAAGTGAATAGGAATATCTACCACATTTTTCAATTCAGTAATAAGCACTTGCGCTTGAAAAGGTTTTAACAAACCTGCCATATCTTTAATACCCAAAATATGAGCGCCTGCATCTTCTAATTGACGAGCTAATGATAGGTAATAGTCTAAATTGAATTTATGGTTTTTGTTTGGGTCCATAAAATCACCTGTGTAACAAATGCAAGCTTCAGCCAAACCAGGAGTTCTTTGGTTAACTGCTTGTATGCTCACACGCATTCCTTCTATCCAATTGAGTGAATCAAAAATCCTAAAAATATCAATGCCATTTTTAGAACTTTCTTCAATAAACCTCTCTACAAGGTTATCTGGGTATGCTTTATATCCAACGGCATTAGAGCCTCTAATTAACATTTGAAATAAGATATTGGGTACTGCTTCACGCAATACTTGAAGTCTGTGCCATGGGTTTTCATGCAAAAAACGCAGGGTAACATCAAAGGTTGCTCCTCCCCACATTTCAAGTGAAAATATCTCGGGATTATTTTTGGCATACGACTCAGCTATTTTAACTATATCTAATGTCCTTACCCGTGTTGCCAATAAGCTTTGGTGAGCATCACGCCAGGTGCAATCTGTGTATTGAATGGCTTTTTCTTCTTTGAGCCATTTGGTAAAAGCATCTCTTCCTAAATCATTTAAGAGATCTTTTGTGCCGCGCGGGTATGGGTCATATTTATTATAATCTGGAATTTCGGGATTTCTGAAGACTTTAGAAGGATCTGTCTTTTTAACATCTGGATTACCGTTAACAATGATATCTGCCATGTACATGAGGGCTTTTGTACCTCTATCCATGCGCTTGGTAAACTTGAATAATTCAGGATGGCTATCAATGAAATTAACCGTGGTTTTTCCTTCTAAAAAGGTAGGATGTTTGAGTACATTTTCGAGAAAGCTGATATTCGTTTTAACTCCACGAATCCTAAATTCTTTTAATACCCTTTGTAAGCGTTCAGAGGCCTCAAACAGGTTTCTTCCTTTGGCTGTGATTTTCACCAAAAGAGAATCGAAGAATGGAGATATTTTTACGTTGGGGTAAGCACTTCCTTCATCTAAACGAATACCAGGACCGCCAGCATTTCTGTAGGCTATAATGGTACCATGATCTGGTTTGAATCCATTGGCAGGATCTTCTGTGGTAATGCGCACTTGAACGGCAAAGCCATCTACTTTGATGTCATCTTGGCTTTGAATGTTTATTTCAGGCGCACTCAGAGGATAGCCTTCAGCAATTCTGATTTGATTTTTAACGATATCCATACCTGTTACTACTTCTGTAACGGTATGTTCTACTTGGATACGCGGATTTACCTCAATGAAATAAATGTTTTCCTCTCTATCAACCAAAAATTCAACGGTTCCTACATTGTTATAGTTTACTTCTTTGCAAATTTTGAGGGCGTATTGGTGTAAACTATTTTTAGTTGAAAGGCTTATGGAAGGTGCTGGAGCCATTTCCACCACTTTTTGGAACCTGCGCTGAACCGAGCAATCGCGCTCATGCAGGTGAACCAAGTTACCATGATTATCGCCCATTATTTGCACTTCAATATGACGAGGTTGGTCGATGAATTTTTCAAAGAAAATGGTATCATCTCCAAAAGCAACCTTGGCTTCATTTTTAGCCTCATGAAAATTCTTTTCTAAATCTGCTTCTTGCCGAACCACCCTCATGCCTCTACCACCGCCACCTGCAGCAGCTTTAATCATAATTGGGAAGCCAATTCTACGTGCTTCTTGTAAGCCAATCTCAAAATTGAGCAAGTCGGTTTTACTATCTTCTATAATTGGAACTTGTGCCTTAATGGCTACTTTTTTAGCAAGAACTTTATCGCCTAATTGACGCATTACGTTTGGATCGGGACCAATAAAAATAATCCCCTCCTCTTTACACCTTTGGGCGAATTGTGCATTTTCACTTAGGAATCCATAACCAGGATGAATGGCATCCACCTTGTTATTTTTTGCCACATGAATAATTTCCTCTATATCAAGGTAAGGCTTTAAAGGATCAATGTCTTTGCCTATTTGATAACTTTCATCTGCTTTGTACCTGTGCAGCGAGTACCTATCTTCATAGGTATAAATTGCCACTGTTTTGATTTCTAATTCTACAGCAGCTCTAAAAACACGGATAGCAATTTCGCCTCGATTGGCAACTAATAGTTTTTGAATAGACATGGGGGTATAATCTTTGGCAGAAAATTAGGAGAAAAAAGCAGAAAACAAAATGATATAACCTTGATTTAGAAAGGAGTTATGCACCAAAAAAAATGGTAAATGTGGGTAGCAAAAACGGATGCTATTTTTATATTGCAGGCAAATTAATAAACCATGCGCGTATTGAACCTCAAACAACCCTTTGTTTGGCTGAGTATTTTGGCTATCATAGGATTGTTTGCCATAAAATTTGAAGCTTTATTTCTTCCTTTTTTTTGGGACGAGGCATGGGTTTATATGCCTGCCATTAGAACAATGGCTGAGAATGGTCCGGGTATTATGCCAGGTGTAATTGAGGCAGATTTATATACTGGACATCCCTTATTATTTTATTTTATGGCTGGCACATGGATTAACTTATTTGGATATAGTTTACCCACAGCGCATCTTTTGCCCTTACTTATTTCGAGTGGTTTGTTGTTAAGTGTGTTTTATGTTACCTACCAATGGACAAAATCATATTACGCTGCATTTTTAGGACTCTTATTGGTATATATCCAACCCAATTTTTTGACCCAAAGTAGTTTTATGCTTATAGAGGTTTGGTTAGGATTATTGTTTGTTTGGAGCTTCTATTTTTACTTTCAAAGGAATTGGATTGGATTTTTCATTGTGGTGATGATGGCGCTTTGGAGTAAGGAAAGCGCCTATTGCTTGGTACCAGCATTTGGACTTTTGAGTTTGTATGAATGGGTAAATAAACAGATTGTTGCGAGAGGATTTTGGAAGCATGTACTCATTCTTGTGATGGTATTCTTGGCAGGATTTTCATTCTTTCTTAACCAGAAAATTAATATGGGTTGGTATTTTTTTCCAAGGCATGCCAATTGGATCAATTTAGCAGAGTTTGGAGGAAAAATAAAAGTAGCGGTTGCTTCTGTTTTTGTATCTGATGGGAGGTTATACATTTTTGGAACTGCCATTTTGGGTTGGGTTATTTATAAGTTCATTAAAAAAGAAAATTTAGCCAAATCTGCAGAAGTATATATTGGGTCAGGCTATTTGTTTGCGGTTATCTTTATGCTTTTTGCCAGTATCAATTTTTTCTCCTCAAGATATTTATTGGGTGCTATGCCATTGCTTATGATAGGTAATGCCATTGTCATTAGCAGGATTCAATTCCCTAAACATGTGTGGATTATACCCATAAGTATCTTTCTGTTTGGTTGCAACAATTATTATATCAGCAAATACAAAAAAGGATTTTCAGATGTTGATTTAAGTTATATCCATTTGTTAAAAGCAGAAGTAGACATGGTTAAGTACATCCAACAAAAGGGCATTCAAGAAAACACCTATGCTCCATTTTTAATGTTGATGAATATGACGCAACCCTACAGCGGAATGGTTGAAGCAAGGATGAACCAAATAAAAGGAAATTTAACAGATGATGGCTTAGTTTATTTTATAGAAACTGCCAATGAATATGAAGAGGCCTTCCAAGAGATGAAACAAAAAGAAAATTTAACTTTGGTTCACCGAGTGGTTTATGAGCATGCTTGGGTGAATTTATACAAGAAATAATT
>CAILJQ010000178.1 GCA_903834625.1 uncultured Bacteroidota bacterium | reverse complement strand
AGGATGCCTTTTCGGTTTGGGTACAACATACTCTGGCTTCGGCTGCTCCGCTGTTCGCGGAGGTCGCTGGGTTATGGGTTGCTTAAAAGAACAAAGGTATCATTATTGAAAACCTTTAGATTGATCCATGTGCATTAAACGTTCGACTCCGAAGGAGTCGAACGTTTGTGAGGTTAGTAAAACCAAAGCTTATACAATTCTTTTGGAGATTTGAAAACTAGATAGAACATGCTAAAGCACGGCGTAGCCGCCCAAGGAGAAATCAAATACCTATAAAGGCAGTGCATCTGAACGAAGTGAAGACAAACGAAGCTTCTGAATGTTGTATAAAATAGATTAAGACATCCTGCGCAACACGTAACAGGAATTGGCGCAAGCCAATGACGCAGGCATCTCGCAACGTACTCTTTTGAGGTGAATCATGAATGACTCGACCAATCTAAAGTATGGTTGTACCTGAAATCTTTTTTCTGAAAGTATAAGGCTTAGGTATAAAAAAAACGACCACCTTTTGGGTGGTCGTTTTTTTTGTAAGAAGTTGTTATTGACTATTCAGATTTGGTGAATGGTTTTGACACGGTTTGGTTATTAGCATCCTTGAAGCGAATGAAATAAATACCGTTTTGCAAATCACCAATATTGATATCGGTTTCGAAGCCATTTAATACCACTGTTTTTACTTTTGATCCCAATACATTGTAAATATCAATGCTGGTATTTTCTTTGGCATTGTAACGAATGGTTAAACGATCTTTGGCTGGATTAGGGTAAAAGTTGAACTCGCGGGTAGCTTGCACTTCTTTTACGGATGTAGGCCATGCGCTCATTTGAAACTCTAAGGTATCAAAAATGGTGGTTGGATTGGCTTTGCTGTATACCAATACTTTTCCTTTACCACTTCCAGATTTACCATCTGGAACAAAATCGCCCTTAAACTCACCCGATTTGCCTTTACCTAAAGTAAATTCACTTTTGCTACCTACCACTAAATCGGTTAAACAATTTCCTGGATCGCACATACCAAATGCCCAGCCACTTGTTGCTGTAACTTCTAATACTACCCATTCGAAAACTGAATCGTTGCTGTTATTGGTAAAAATAGACTTGGCATCAATTTGGAAATTGCTTGCAGGACCTTGTCCTTTAGACACTTTTGGGTTTAGGGTAAAGCCTTGTGCAAATGCCGATTGCATCAGACAAACAAAAGCAATGTATAGTAACAGTTTTTTCATAAGATGTGTATTCAGTTTCAATTTTGTATCATTGTTTGAAGTTTTCTTCAATCAACTGTTGCAAAACTACAATTTTAATTGTTAAAAAACACATAAATAGCATGAAAATCATGGTGCTGAACGGACCAAACCTCAATTTACAGGGGATTCGGGAGCCTGAAAAATACGGGAACGGAAATTTTGACGATTTAATGGCAGAATGGAAAGCCACATTTCCGGAGGTGACTTTCACCTATTTCCAAAGCAATATAGAGGGCGAAATTATTGATTGTTTGCACGCTGCTGGATTTTCTTATGATGGAATTGTGTTCAACCCTGGTGCTTATACGCATACCTCTATTGCCATTGGCGATGCAGTTGCGGCCATTCAAACTCCCGTGATAGAGGTGCATATAAGTAATATTGCTGTGCGTGAATCATTTAGGCATGTTTCTTATGTTTCTGCCCATGCCAAAGGGGTTATTTTTGGGTTCGGACTAAAGGGATATGCAATGGCCATTCGTGCATTGTTATGATTGTTGATTCCTTTAGTGTTCAGACCGAATTGAGCAAAGCACAGATGTTGCAGGCTTATCCTCTGGTGAATCAATTAAACCCTAAGATGAGTGAGGCAGAATATGTGGTGCGATTGGAGGCTATGTGGCAATACCCATACCGCATGATGGGCGTATTTGAAGGTACTACTTGTATTGCTGTTGCAGGGTATTGGGTAATGACTAAATTGTATTGCGGTAAATATTTGGAATTAGACAACGTGGTGGTAAATGCAAACCACAGAAGCAGGGGAATTGGGAAGATAATTTGTGACGTATTGCAAGAAATTGCCTACAATGAAAATTGTCAAGTGATGATGTTAGATGCTTATATTCCCAATACCCGTGCCCATGAATTTTATGAGCAATTGGGTTTTGCCAAAAAGGGATACCACTTTGTTAAGAACCTATCTGCTTGAGGTGTTTAAGTTGAGAGAATCTCTTTTTCTTGCCTGCAAAATGTTCAAATACAACCGAGCCTGGATATATACCATGTAATTGTTGGTGCGACCTTAATCTCTTTACCTCTTTACGTAATTTCCACCACTTACCCCATTGAAAGAAAAAGTGTGCGTGCGCTCTGTGAACAGCAGCACTGTCGCTGGTTTTGGCATTCATTAAAAAGAAAATGGAGCTCATTAAATCGAGGGTTGAACGAACAGGAATGAACCACCATAATTGCGAGCTATCTGCATTTTTAAGAATCATTTGTAGCGAGTTTCTGAAATTGAGATAGGTTTTTTTGGGATTGCTTTTTTGCAAGGTAGAACCCCCTAAATGATATACCTCACTGTTGCCATTATAATGAATGGTATAACCCATTAATTGCATGCGCCAACACAAATCTATTTCTTCCATGTGCGCAAAAAAGTTGGCATCAAAACCACCTGCTTCTTTAAACGCTTTGGCACGCACAAACATACAAGCACCACTTGCCCAAAATACTTCTCTAGAATCATTGTATTGCCCAAAATCTTCCTCTAAAGATTCAAATAATCTACCACGGCAAAATGGATAACCCAATTGATCTATAAAACCACCACCTGCTCCGGCATACTCAAACATATTGCGCTGGTTGTATTGCAAAATTTTGGGTTGAGCTGCGCCTATTTGAGAATTGCTTTCAAGTGTTTGTAAAACAGGTTTGATCCAATTTGGAGGCACTTCTACATCATTGTTAAGTAAGATAAAATATTCTTCTTCTAAGTTTTTGAGCGCTTCATTATACCCTCCTGCATACCCATAATTTTGCGGTAAACAAATGAGTTGAACTTGAGGATAATGTTCTTGCAACCAAGCCACGGAATCATCTGTTGAAGCATTATCTGCCACATAAATGCGTGCATCTTCTTGCGAGTTTGCGACAACAGAAGGAAGGAACTTTTCTAACAACGACCTATTGTTCCAATGAATAATAACCAAGGCTACCTTTGAAGGAGATGTCATGTGATTCAAACTATTTTATTTTATAAGGCACATACACAAAGCGTGCATCTCCGGGTGTGAGCAGCAAAATACACATAAACTCTTTGGCGTTTTTGTAATTATTTTTGAAGTCTTGTTCGCGTTCAGGCAAAACTAATTGTTTTTCTTTTAGTTCTTCTAGGGTGCTGGCATGAATGGTAAATTCGCGGGCATAATCTTCGCGCAACAAAATAGGCTCGCCCAATTTTACTTCGTGCTGGTGGGCAACAAAAATGGGGTATTCCGTGAATCCTTCTTTAATCATGTCTGCGGCCACCTCTTTAATCATTGGGCTATAAAACTTAAGATCATCTTTAAGTATCTCAAGTAGTTTTCTGATGATTTCTTCTCTATCCATTTTTCAATTCCAATAAAGCTATATTTTCAACATGGTGTGTATGCGGAAACATATCTACGGGTTGCACTTTGCTTACTTCATAAACCTCACTCATTAAAGCTATATCTCTTGCTTGTGTGGCAGGGTTACAGCTTACATAAACAATTCGTTTGGGTCTAACTTGTAGCAATTGATTGATAACATCTTCATGCATCCCGGCACGAGGTGGGTCTGTTATTACCACATCGGGTTGTCCATGGGTTTCTATAAAAGAGGTGGTTAATAAATCTTTCATATCACCTGCAAAAAAATGGGTATGCGAAACATTGTTTAAAGCAGCATTCTTTTTGGCATCTTCTATGGCCTGTTCTACATATTCT
>CAILJQ010000177.1 GCA_903834625.1 uncultured Bacteroidota bacterium | reverse complement strand
TTGGATTCAACCCTTAAAAATTCAAAGTGCCTTAAGAGTGAAAGTAAAACAATGGATGGCACAAGTTGAACACAATTACTCGGCAACCCAAAACCGCATCAATACAGATTTTGGAGAGAGAAAAACCCCATCATTCCATGTATGGAATATGCGTTTTTCTAGTTATGTGGTTAAAGGTAAACATAGCCTTACCTATGGCTTTGCTGTTGAAAACATAAGCAATAAAAACTATTACGAACATTTAGATGTAGGGTATATACCTAGAATGGGTAGAAATTTTATTTTCAATTTGGGTTATATCTTCCGCTAACTTAATATCATCATTTAAGCTCCTTTGCTTGAAACAAAGTTGCTTTCGGTTTGAACCGATAATTGATACCAATGGTGAACAAATGTTTGCTGGCCAACTGCATGCCATTCATGTATTGGTACAAAGGATAATCATATAAGGTAAAAAGGGTAATAGACTTTTTAGAGTAGGTAAGTTGTGGCACAAGGGAGATTTTCTTAGAACCTGTAGATTCAGGTTCAAGGGAGATTCCTTGTGCTACAAAATCAACGTTTGGACTCACCTGCATTTTGTCTATCCACTCATACCTGGCTTGAAGCGTTACACCCAAACGCCTGCCTATAGGCCTGTTGGCAAAAACACCAATGGCAGCAAAATCACCAAACTTCTCGCCCATGCCATTGTATCCTTTGTGCATGTAAGTAACACTGCTAAACAATTTGAGCTTTTGTTTTTTGAGTTCCATTAAATAAAAACCATACAAAATAAAGTCGTTTGACCCACTGCTTGTTTGAACTGTTGGTGGAGATACAGCTTTAAGGTGTGCGCCAGTTATAGGGTCAATATAAACCGTACTTGAATCATGGTAATTACCTAAGGGAATTTTTAACCCCACACCCAAGGTTAATTCTGAATGCGTTTTTGCAGACGATTTTTCATAAACTAAATACCTTGGGAAGATGATTAAATCTGCCACACCCGATGATTGTTTTATATAATCGGGTCTACTTGCATCAAAGCCTCTTTCTTTCTTTTGCAAAAAATAGCCCAACTCGGCATAAACAGAAAGTTTAGAGGTAATACCATAACCCAAGCGGGTATACAAATACCTGCTGCTTAAATCTTGTACGGTATTCGATTTTGATTCTTGTTTGCCAGCCAAAAAGGTATTGGAGTAAAAATATTGGTAACTCTCAGAAAAATCAAACTGACCTTGTTGCAAAACACCCATTGAAACTCCTCCAACCATGGGACTTCCCGAGCCCCCAGAGCAGCAACCTTGGGCATGTGATTGATACCTAAACAGGAAAACCAGGAAGAGTAAAATGAGTAAATTTTTCATAAACAAAAAGAATTGCTCAACAAAAATTAGCGTCCTAACCAAAGGAAAAAGACCTAATCAAATATACATGGAATTTAGAGAGCCCTTTCCATATAATTACATGACTTTTAGCAATTATTTGAACTCAAGGAGTACGAGTGTTTTTTTTGGTTTTTCATATCATCTGATCCCAAATTCATATCACGTAATACCAATTTCAAAACTGCTGTTTTCCATTTCATCAAATATGATCCAATTTTCGAATCAGCTGTTATGCATTTCAAATCACCTGATCCAAAAATCGAATCACGGGTTACCCATTTCAAATCATGTGATACCAAATTTAAATCATGTGTTACCGATTTCAAATCATGTGTTACCAAATTCAAATCATGTGTTACTAAATTCAAATCATGTGTTACCAAATTCAAATCACGTGATTCAACATTCGTATCACCTGTTCCCAATTTCAAATCACATGATCCAAAAATCGTATCATGGGTTAGTAAAAGAGTCCATGGACCTCTCTTCTCCTTCCTGCCCTTTGTTTTAAAATAAATATCCATTTTTCAACCTACCAAATCTTGTACTTTTTTTTGCCTAAGCTTTATACCTGCTAGGTTTGTGTTTTGGAAATGAACCTATCTCACCCTTGGGTCAGGTTATTCTGCCATATTTTTATTGATTTTAACATTCCAAGCCATTACATTTGGTTTGGTTTATTGCCTATACTTTTCCTTACTGCCCTATTGTTTACCTTTTGTTTGATTGCTAGTTTTTTTTGTTGGGGGGTGATGGGTTGGGATATTTATTATAAGTTAAAAATTAATTAGGCCATGCGGAGAAAGTTGCCTTTTAATGCAAATAGATATTTTGGTTTACGTGTACAATTTGCATCCCTATAGAACTATATTGGAGAAATATGGATGTTTTTTGCGTACCTATAAACAAGTTAG
>CAILJQ010000176.1 GCA_903834625.1 uncultured Bacteroidota bacterium | reverse complement strand
GGCAAAATGATTCTTTCTCCTACACGTACCTTTAGCCCAATCATCAAAACCATTTTTGAGCAATACCATGGCAACCTAAAAGGTATGGTGCATAATACCGGTGGCGGTCAAACCAAAATCTTACACTTTATCAAAGAAAACCATATTGTTAAAGACAACTTGTTTGATACACCTCCCCTATTTGAAATGATTCAAAACCAATCTGGAACCACTTGGGAGGAAATGTATAAAGTATTTAATATGGGTAACTTGTTGGAGTTCTACACCGATGTAGACACAGCAGCAGGATTAATTGCCATTGCCAAATCATTTAACATTGAGGCTCAAATTATTGGACACGTTGAGGCCAGCGAAACCAAGGCCCTAACTTTGCGCAATAAAAACGGAGAATTCCATTACAAATAAATTTGGCAAGTTTGTATATTGCAGGCTTATTATAGGCCTGAAATATGAAAATACTTGTAACAGGAGGAACCGGTTATATTGGTTCACATACTGTTGTTGAATTATTAAAAGCTGGTTACGAAGTAATCGCTATTGATAATTTCGACAATTCTTACCCAACCGTTTTAGATAGCTTAAAAAAAATCACAGGGGTTGATATCCCATTTGCCGAGGTAGATATACGTGATAAAAAAGCATTAAAAGCATTTATCAAAGCTACCCCAGGCATTGATGCGGTGATTCATTTTGCAGCAAACAAAGCTGTGGGTGAAAGCGTAGCCAATCCATTGAAGTATTATGAAAACAATGTAGGTGGAACTGTTAACCTTCTTGAAGCATTGCAAGAAAACAATATCAATCAAATTGTTTTCTCTTCTTCTTGCACGGTATATGGAGAAGCCAATCCACCAGTAGATGAAAACGCCCCTATTCCTGTGGCAAATTCACCTTATGGCAATACCAAACAAATTTGTGAAGAGGTATTAAGAGACCAAACACAAGCCAGCAATTTACAAGTGGTTGCCTTGAGGTATTTTAATCCGGTTGGTGCCCATGAATCTGCCTTAATTGGCGAATTACCTATTGGTATTCCAAATAACCTAGTGCCATTTATTACGCAAACAGCCATTGGTAAAAGAGAGTTTCTAACCGTTTTTGGAGATGATTATCCAACGCCAGATGGAACTTGTATTAGAGATTATATTCACGTAGTTGATATTGCAATTGCGCATGTGGCTGCCATCAAATTTTTAGAGGATAAAAAACAAGCATCTGCTTTCTCTGTGTTCAATCTTGGAACAGGAAAAGGCAATTCTGTTTTGGAAGCTATTCAATCGTTTGAAAAAGTGAGTGGAAAAAAATTAAACTATAAAATTGGTCCACGTAGGGCTGGAGATGTAGTACAAGTTTACGCCAGTTGCGAGAAAGCTTGGAATGAACTAGGCTGGAAAACAGAAAGAGATTTGGAAACATGTATGAAAAGTGCTTGGGACTGGGAATTGGCATTGGCCAAATAAAATGCTTAACAAATAACACAAAGGTTTTACCCCAAAATTAAAATACACATTGCATGAGTAAGAAAATAGTAATTACCGGAGGAGCCGGTTTTATTGGTTCACACGTGGTTCGTTTGTTTGTAAACAAATATCCCGATATTGAAATTCATAACCTCGATAAATTAACCTACGCAGGTAATCTTAAAAATATTACCGACATAGAGAAAGCACCTAACTATCATTTTCACCGCGTTGATATAGTTGATGCTGCAGCCGTGAATGCCTTGTTTGAAACCCATCAGTTTGATGCCGTTATTCACTTGGCAGCTGAAAGTCATGTAGACAGAAGCATTACCAACCCTCTTGATTTTGTGATGACCAATGTAGTGGGTACGGTAAACTTGTTAAATGCAGCCAAAGAAATTTGGAAAGGCAATATGGAAGGCAAACGTTTTTACCATGTATCTACAGATGAAGTATACGGCAGCTTGCATGATGGCGGTTTCTTTTTAGAAACAACGCCTTACGATCCACAATCGCCATACTCTGCCAGCAAGGCCAGCTCAGATCATTTTGTGAGAGCCTACCACAACACCTACAAAATTCCAGTAGTTATTAGCAACTGTTCAAATAATTACGGTCCGAACCAATTCCCTGAAAAATTAATACCCCTATTCATTAACAATATTCGCAACAACAAACCATTGCCTGTTTATGGCAAAGGAGAAAACGTGCGCGATTGGTTGTATGTAATAGACCATGCCCGTGCCATTGATGATGTATTCAACAAAGGCAAGGATGGAGAAACATACAATATTGGTGGATTTAACGAATGGACTAACTTAGACTTGATAAAAGTAATTTGCAGAACCGCAGATAAAAAACTTGGCAGAGCTGAAGGTGAATCAGAGAAATTAATCACCTACGTAACAGATAGAGCTGGACACGATTTGCGCTATGCCATTGATGCCAGCAAAATCATGAATGAGTTGGGTTGGAAACCTAGCCTACAATTTGAAGAAGGTATAGACAAAACCATTGAATGGTACCTTAACAACCAACAATGGATGGACGAAGTAACCAGCGGCGATTATGCCAATTACTACGATACCATGTACCAAAACAGATAGTAATTTTTCATAACCCATAACACAGATTCTATGAAAGGTATCATTTTAGCCGGAGGAAGCGGCACGCGTTTACACCCATTAACCATTGCTGTGAGCAAACAGTTAATGCCAGTGTATGATAAACCCATGATTTATTACCCACTAAGCACTTTGATGTTGGCAGGTATAAGAGAAATACTCATTATTTCTACACCGCATGACTTGCCTGGGTTCAAGAAATTATTAGGAGATGGCTCACAAATTGGTTGTAGGTTTGAATATGCAGAGCAACCTTCACCAGATGGTTTGGCGCAAGCGTTTATTATTGGTGCCGATTTTATTGGTTCAGACAAAGTAGCATTGGTTCTTGGCGACAATATTTTTTATGCAGCTGGCTTGAGCCAATTGTTACAAAGCAATAATGACCCTAATGGTGGAGTGGTATTTGCCTACCATGTAAACGACCCAGAGCGTTATGGCGTGGTAGAGTTTGACGAGAACATGAATGCCTTAAGCATTGAAGAAAAACCAGCTACTCCCAAATCAAGTTATGCAGTGCCAGGTTTGTATTTTTACGACAACAGCGTGGTAGAAATTGCGGCCAATATTAAACCTTCTCCAAGAGGTGAATTAGAAATTACAGATGTAAACAAAGTATACTTAGAGGCAGGTAAATTAAAAGTAGGTGTTTTGCAAAGAGGCACCGCTTGGTTAGATACAGGCACCTTTGAATCTTTGATGCAAGCCGGACAGTTTGTGCAGGTAATTGAAGACCGCCAAGGTTGGAAAATTGGTTGCATTGAAGAAGTAGCCTTTCGTATGGGTTGGCTAGACAAAGCTGGCCTAGAACGCGAAGCAAAAAAGTACCTTAAAAGTGGGTATGGTAAATACCTCATGGGCTTATTGAAATAACAAACAGAATCAAATAAAATTAATAGTTAAACAAATCATATATGAATCCACAACACGAAGCCTTAAAAAAATTCTCCTACCAAATTAATTACGCTCTTGAAAATTACTCAGCACATGGTTTAAACGTATCTCAGTTTACCAATGTATTGATTGGAGGCTTAGGTGGTAGTGGTATTGGAGGTAAAATTGTAAAAGCTCTTTTTACAGATACTTTTCCATTGCCAGTTGAAACCGTGGCAGACTATACCTTACCTGCCTATGTAAACGAAAAAACATTGGTAATTTTAGGTTCATACAGTGGCAATACCGAAGAAACGTTGGCCATGTATGAAGCAGTAAAATCTATTGGTTGTACCACCTTGGTATTAACTGCTGGAGGCAAATTAGGCACCCTTGCCAAAGAAAATAACTTAAAAGTATATCCTATTGAACCAGGGTTTCAGCCAAGGATGGCATTAGGTTTTTCGCTTACTTACCTTATCCAAATTTTTGGTGAGTTAATGGGCAAAGAAGTAATAGGTGAGTTAAAGGATATCGTTAAACTTTTTGAAGATACTACGCCGTATTACGAAGATGCAGAACAGGTGTTTAACAGCATTCAATCTAGAATCAAATCAAAAGTAGTAGTTCTTTCAGATGCCCAGTTTGAACCTATTGCCATTAGGTTTGCACAACAGGTACAAGAGAATGCCAAACACGAATGTTTTGTGCATACACTTCCTGAACACAACCACAATGTGATTGAAAGTTATTATGGAACATTGGATACTGTTTTCTTCTTTTTGAACTCAAACAGCAATGCACGCGTAGGATCAAGGTTTGATTTCTTAACAGGATTGTTGGAAGTAGAAAACCATAAAATCATTGAAATGGGTGTAGAAGAATTCACCTTAACAAGTGCTTACCAAACTATCCATCGCTTAGATTGGATTAGCTTACTTATTGCAGATTTTAGAAAGGTAGATTCTTTGAATGTACCAAACATTGCTTCCTTAAAAGAATACTTAGAGAACGCATAAATTGGGAATATTTCAAAAAATATTTGGTTCAAAAGACGCGTCGGAAAATTCCAGCGCGTCTTTTATTAACCCCATTCAGGTTGAGTTTCACTCACACCTTATTTTTGGGGTAGATGATGGTTGCGAAACCATTGACCAAAGCATTGAACTCCTGCGTAAATTTGCCGATATGGGCATGCGTAAAGTTATTACCACTCCGCATGTGATGTCTGATTTTTACAAAAACAATCGCCAAAATATTTACCCCCTGCGCGATGCCATTAGGCAACGTCTGAAAGAAGAAAACATTGACCTTGAATTTGAAGCTGCCGCAGAATACATGATTGATGACGGCTTCGAGAATAAAATTCAAGAAGGTAATTTACTTACGTTTGGACCAGAGAATAAGCACATATTGGTTGAATTGCCCTTTATGACTGAACCTAGGAACTTAAATTCCTCCCTGTTTGAGTTACAAATTGCCGGGTATAAGCCCATCTTGGCTCACCCAGAAAGGTATTTATACTATGCCACTGAAAAAGAAAAATACCACGAGTTAAAAGACCGCGGTATTTTGTTACAACTCAATATGCTTTCTTGTATTGGCTATTACTCTAAGCCTGTGGCCGACGCTGCCCAGTATTTGGTTGACAACAATTTGGTTGACCTTGTTGGTTCAGATACCCACCACATGCGCCATATGCAACTGCTGCCACAAGTATTGTTAAACAAAACTTACCAAAAGGCCTGTAAAGCCGAATTATTAAATAATTTTTTATAATTGGCTGCGTACCTTTGTTTAATGGTAAACAGACTTATTGGATTGTTATTAGTAGGTTTTCTTTTTTGTACACAAGAAGCCAAAGCCAACACATACACAGACACAGAAAAAAAAGGACGTGAGGTGCTCGACTTACTTAGGACAGGTAAGTTTTTAGAGGTTGAAAAAATGGTTGACTCCATGTATGTGAGTTATTACCGCTCTTATGTGCTAGAAAAAGATTGGAATGAACTTACAGGAACTTATGGTAAATATGTAGATGCCAAACCTGTAAACTTTGAAATTAGTGAGTACTACAATTTCATTGGCTTTAAAGTAAAGTTTGAGTTTTTGCCCTATATCTTCAACATCAGTTTTAATCCCACTGGAAAAATCATTTACATTTCATTTATGGAGGCGCACAAAATTTATGTTGCGCCAGATTATTGCGATGTAAGTAAGTTCTTAGAAAGAAAAATAACCGTTGCCAATGGTTTCTTTGAAATGCCAGGCATTCTTACCATGCCAAATGATGTGGCCAAAGCGCCATTGGTGATTATTTTGGTAGAGGCAGGACCTACAGATAAAGACGGTTCATACGAAGAAAACAAACCTTACAAAGACCTTGCTTGGGGATTGGCCAGTAAAGGTATTGCCGTTTTTAGGTATGAAAAACGCTCTAATAATTATGGTATTTACATGGCCAAAGACAAGGCCGCTTATGAGAAATTTACACCGCGAGAAGACCTCATAGATGATTTATATAGAATCATTGACTCTTTGAAGTACTTGCCAGATGTAGATCCAAGCAGAATGTATGTTTTGGGGCACGGACAGGGTGGCATGTTAGCACCATTAGTGGCCAAGGAAAGAGATGAAATTAAAGGCATTATTATGATGGGTGCAAACGCCAAACGCACCCAAGAAATGATGATTGACCAATACAAATACTTAAGTACGGTTACCCCCAACAAAAAACCAGAGTATGATGAACAAACCATCAATGCCATACGCAGTTTAAAGAAGGACCTGAACCCACTTACAGAACATCACCTGATGCCCTACAATGTGCAGGCAACTTATTGGATTTGGCTCAACAATTACCCGCATGTAGACATCACCAAAAAGCTAAAAAAACCTGTATTGCTTTTACACGGAAACCGCGACTACCAGGTAAATCTTGAGAATTACGAGATATGGAAAAAGGCCTTGGCAAAAAATAAAAATGCCACCCTCAAACAATACCCAAAACTCAACCATTTGTTCTATCCAGGCGAAACAGCTTCTACCTATTCTGAATATTACATGAAGAGCAATATCCCAGATTATGTCATTAAAGATTTGACTACTTGGATTTCAAGCCATTAAACATTTGTCATTTCCCCATATTTTACCTGCTTTAAACGCTTGATTATTCTATATTCGCGGCAAATTTATCAGTTGCGTTATGGATTCATTTTCCTATATCTCCAATGCCGATGTATCGGCCATCAATAACTTACACCAACAATACTTGGCCAACCCAGATTCAGTTGATTACGGTTGGAGAAAGTTTTTTGAAGGATTTGATTTTGGTTACAACCAAAAATTTACCCAAGGCAACACGGTTATATCAGAAGATGCACTCAAAGAAATTAATGTATTAAACCTTATTCAAGGGTATAGAATGCGCGGACATTTGTTCACCAAAACAAATCCTGTTCGCGAACGCAGACAATATACACCAAGCCTTGCCATTGAAAACTTTGGCTTACAGGCAGCTGATTTAGAAAAGACCTTTAATGCGGGTACGGAACTAGGACTTGGTTCGGCCAAACTAAAAGATATTATTAGCCATTTAGAGACCACCTACTGCCAAAGTATTGGTGCCGAATTTATGTTTGTACGCGAGCCGCAAAAGCTCAATTGGCTTAAACAAAGAATGGAAGGCACCCGCAATACGCCTAAATTAAGCATCGACGAGAAACGCCATATATTGGCCAAATTGAACCAAGCCTCGGTTTTCGAAAATTTCTTGCATACCAAATTTGTTGGTCAGAAACGCTTTAGTCTTGAGGGTCTTGAAACACTTATTCCTGCCCTAGATTTTGTGGTTGAATACGGTGCCGATTTAGGGGTAGAAGAATTTGTAATTGGTATGGCCCATAGAGGAAGACTCAATGTATTGGCCAATATCATGAACAAAACCTACGACGAAATTTTCAAAGAATTTGAAGGCAAAAGCGCCGAAGATGAAGGAATTTTTGAAGGGGATGTGAAATACCATATGGGTTTCTCAAGCCAAGTAAAAACCACCAATGGCAAAAATGTAAAACTGAGCTTAAGTCCAAACCCCTCACACTTAGAAACAGTGAACCCCGTGGTAAAAGGTATTACCCGCGCCAAAATGGAGTACACTTACAAAAATGATATTGACAAAGTTGCGCCAATCCTCATTCATGGAGATGCCTCGGTGGCCGGACAAGGAATTGTATATGAAGTGCTTCAAATGGCCGGACTACCTGCTTATTCTGTAGGTGGTTGTATACACATTGTAGCCAATAATCAAATTGGCTTTACCACTAACTACACAGATGCACGTACATCTACCTATTGTACAGATGTGGCTAAAACAACGCTATCTCCTGTTTTTCACGTAAATGCAGACGATGTGGAAGCTGTAATTTTTACGGTGAAGTTAGCCATGGAATACCGCCAGGAGTTCAACAGCGATGTATTTATTGATTTGTTAGGTTACAGAAAATACGGACACAATGAGGGAGATGAACCTCGTTTTACCCAACCTGTTTTGTATAAAGCCATCAATGCACATCCAAATCCAAGGGAGTTATACAACAAAAAATTACTTGCAACCGGTAGCGTTGAAGCTGAGCTTGCCAAAGAAATGGAATTGAACTTTAGAGGACTCCTTCAAGAGAAATTGGAGAAATCTAAAACAGCCAAACCGGCCAAAGTAAAAAACTTTGTGAAGGATATTTGGGATGGCTTTAGACCTGCAACCTCTGAGGATTTTGCAGCCTCTCCAGAAACCGCTGTTGATGCCAAATTGTTGACCAACTTAGCCAATGCCCTTACCAGTATTCCTGAAGGATTTAATGCCTTTAGTAAAATTGAAAAGCTCATGAAAGATAGAAAAGCCATGATTGCTAATAACAATTTTGATTGGGCTATGGGTGAGTTATTGGCATATGCTACCTTAAGCAATGAAGGAAACAATGTGCGCATGACCGGACAAGACT
This sequence comes from uncultured Bacteroidota bacterium, assembly GCA_903834625.1. Lineage (GTDB taxonomy): Bacteria > Bacteroidota > Bacteroidia > UKL13-3 > UKL13-3 > B1. The sequence goes on along the minus strand of CAILJQ010000176.1, from coordinate 10,649 downwards.
GTGAACGCGGTACTTTTAGCCACCGACATGCCATTATCAAACAAGAAGATTCAGAAACATCTTTCAATACTTTTGATAGTTTAGGTAAACTTAAAAAGGGAAATGTATACTTTCATAACTCTTTGTTAAGCGAGTATGCCGTATTGGGTTTTGAATACGGGTATAGCATGGTTACACCCCATGAGCTAACCATTTGGGAAGCACAGTTTGGCGACTTTGCCAATGGTGCACAAATTATCATCGACCAATACATTGCCAGTGCAGCCACCAAATGGAAAACCTTTAGCGGCTTAACCTTGCTATTGCCACATGGGTATGAAGGTCAGGGACCAGAACACAGCAGTGCTAGACCAGAGCGTTTCTTACAACTATGTGCCAACTGGAACATGCAAGTATGTAACATTACCACACCAGCAAATATGTTTCATGCCCTGCGCAGGCAAGTAAAGCGCAAAGACATTAGGGTACCTTTGGTAGTAATGACCCCTAAGAGTTTGTTGCGTCACCCTGCTTGTGTAAGTAGGATAGAAGACTTTACCCAAGGTGGTTTCAAAGAATTGATAGACGATTCTTTTGTGCAAGCGAAAGAGGTGAAGAGGGTATTGATGTGTAGTGGAAAAATCTATTATGAGTTGTTAGAACGTCAGCAAACTGAAAATAGAAAAGACATTGCCATTGTGCGTTTAGAACAATTGTATCCAATGCCATTAAATCAACTCAATGAGTTGTATGCAAAATATGAAGGCGCAGAGTTTTGTTGGGTTCAAGAAGAGCCTAAAAACATGGGTGCTTGGTTGTTCTTATTGCGTTGGGATAACAATTTAAGATTGAAACGTATCTCGCGTGAATCGAGTGCTTCACCTGCAACAGGTTATAGCAAGGTGCACGCAGAAGAACAAAAATCTATTATTGATCGTGCCTTTACTTTGGCTTAAATTCCTAAAAGGTTTTTAAGCTTCGCATAACCTGTTTTACTTACAGGTAATTTTTCTCCATTTCTCATCACTACAAAATCTGGTGGATCAATTTTTTGAATGCCAGATGAAGGGATGATATAGGACCTATGGATACGAATGAAATCCTTTTCCAACAAATGGGTTTCAAAATAACTCATGGTTTTTTTCTTCAAATAGGTTTGTGCAGCTGTATGTATTTTAATGTAATCGCCATACGCTTCAAAGTACAAAACATCTTGCAAAGAGAGGATTTGAACGGTATGATGGTGCTTTACCACCAAACGAGTGAGCACTTCTTCTTGTTTACCTTCCTCAGTTAATTGATCAAAATTTGCAGCAGGTATTTCCTTGCTTTGCAATTGGTTCATCAATTTCTCAATGGCTTTATGGAACCTATCTTTGCTAAATGGCTTCAACAAATAATCTATGGCATGTGCCTCAAAAGCCTTCATTGCGTATGCATCAAAGGCAGTGGTAAAAATAACAGCTGGAGGGTTTTCAAGCAGTTCAAGCATTTCAAAGCCATTGATTTTTGGCATTTGAACATCTAAAAAAATGATATCTGGTTGATGGGTAGCAATTGCTTTTACTCCTTCAAAGCCGTCACTACATTCTTGTTTCACCACAATGTTTGGAAATGCCTGAAGGTATTCTATAACCAAGGAGCGCGCAAGAGGCTCATCATCTATAATTACACAATTGAAAGTTGTCATATTTGAGGAATATTTATTCGTACAATAAATTGTTGGTTTACTTGTTCGGTCTGAACCAAATCATTGTTGGCATAAATAAGGTAAAGTCTGCGTTTAATTGAATCGAGTCCAAAGCCGGTGCCAACGCCTTGCTTATGGGTACTTGGATCAAACGGATTGCTAATTTCTATTTGTAAAAACTTGCCTTCAATGCATTTGGCTTTTACCATAATTTCCACCTCACCTAAGGTATCATACAAACCAAATTTGATGGCATTTTCTACCAAGGGTTGAAGTATCAATACAGGAAGCATTTTACTTTCACAATGCTCATCAAGTTCAATGGTTGATAATAACCTACTACCAAACCTTACCTTTTCTATTTGTAGGTATAAATCTAGTTGATAGAGTTCTTCTTTTAAACTGATTAATTGTTGCTCATCTTTTTTAAGGGTATGTCTTAAAAACTCTGAAAGCTGTTGAATCATTTTACGCGCTTCCTCTGGCTTAGAACCTGCCAAGGCGCTGATGGAGTTTAAGCTATTGAACAAAAAGTGAGGCTGTAATTGCAAACGTAAATTATACAATTCCGCATCGCGGGCAATGCGTTCTGTTTGTAGCTTTCTTTCATCTACAGAACGTTGTTCCATCATATAATTTACCAACCATTGCAATAGTGTAATGGTAGCCACCATCAGTATTTGGTAGGCAAAACGCAACACAATACTCTTGTGCAATAAGTCTATATAGGTTCGATCTGAACCAAAAATTGTTTCAAGACCTTTCACAATAACCAAGGTATTGCCAATGGCCAAGAGAATGGCCCAAAGCCTCAGGTAAAAAAAGTTCTCGCTACTGGGTTGGTAATACTTAAGTGTAATGAACAACAAAAAAGTAGTAAAGGCAAAAATGAGATGGGTAAACAAACTATCGGCCAAGGCAATTCGCAGAGGCACCTCAAAGTCTACCAATATATAGGTATGAATAGCCAGCCATACCAGTAAAAAACTGGTATAAACCAATAAAACACGTTTAAATGAAAAGCTAGGAAGCACTGGCTACTAGTAATTGATGTTGCACATTATCTTGAATATCTGCCGCACGTTTTTTTACGTAATTGGCAAACATATCTTCCTTATCTCTTTCGGTAATGCATGAAAACAATTCTTGTCCGTCTGTTAACAATTGCAATTCATTTAAATAAGGCACATCAATAAACTTCCAATACACATTATGGCCCGATTCATGGTCAATTTCTTCTTCATTTTTCACACCCAACATGCGGGCTTTAAAGAAGGCTTCATGGGCATCTCTGGCTTCTATTAAACACAACTGCTCATCAAATTGATCTTGGTCGCTGGGTTCGTTGCCTACTATTTGGTAAACAATTTTTGCAAGGTATTTTTTCATAGTCTAGGTTGTTGCGATTAATAACTTCTGATATCAATTCCACCAAACACGCAAGCTCCCTTAATAACCAATACCTTTTCTGGAGTTCTTTGCGATTCATTGATCATTGGTCGTTTGTCTTCAATCCCTCCAAGAACTACCATGGCTTCGCTTATTACTTCCCAATTGGCGGGTATGACCAACTTTGTTCCACCCAAAATATTATTCACTTCTAAAATGGTTCTCCCTTGAATATCTGCTTGGGTTAGGTTAATTTCTGCACCCCCCATCACACAATTGATTTCGCCACCTTGGAAATCTTTGGAAATCACAATACGCTTTACGCCACCCATGATTGCAGTTATTTCAATTTTATTTTCATTGGTTTCTGTAGGCGTATAACAATCCATTCCAGAAGCACCACTTTTACCAAATCCTTCTCCAAAATTGTGTTTGGGTCTGTTGGGTTTAATAATTACAAATACACCAATGGCAATTAATAATATTGGCCAAAAGAATTCGTGTATACGGATGTCTGGAAAAAAGCGCTCCATTAAAAACACCAAACCAATAGAGACCATGACCAACCAGCTGGGATTTTTAAAATTGTGTTTCGCTCCCACATAAAAGCCCATCGCAATTAAAAACATGGGCCATGTAAATAGCCAGTCGGGCAACATTACACCCAATTTGCGTGCAAATACCAGCGAGCCCACCAAAATAAAAATGAGGCCCCCAATAATTCTACCTTGTTTCTGATTTTCCATATGCTTGTTCGATTGATTGTTTATTTCGTTCATAATGACAGCACAAAATTATCTATTCCTTTAACAGGCCAAATCGAAGATAGACCATCCGCATGAAAAAATAGACGAAACGTAAGATATCGTCGCTGAATTTCCATTAATGGTCTTATCCACCTAACTTTGTAGAAAGTTAAGAGATGAAATTATTTAAGATTTTTGCAGGAATAATGGGCTTTTTCGCCCTTGTGTTTGTGGTTTCCTTGTTTTTTCCCCGCACGTACAAAATAGAAAAAACCACGGTTGTCAATATGCACGATCACGAGACTTTCGCCTACCTAAACAATATCCGCAATTGGGCAGATTGGAGTCCGTGGAATACCGACCTCGACAGTTCTATGGTATTTTTCCTTTCAAAAGTTACCGAAGGAAAAGGAGCAGCCCAATATTTTAGAGGAGGATTGGTGGGCAATGGAAGGTTTCGAATTGTTGAGAGTATTCCAAATGAAAGCATCGCCTACAGCCTTTATATTGATATGGGCGAAGGCAGTTACATGAGCATAAGTCAGAAATTTGTTCTTAAATCATTGGGAGGAAAAACCCAATTAACATGGGTAGATGAAGGCGATGTAGGAATGAATCCTTTGTATAGATTCTTGTTACCTTCTAAAATCAAAAGCACCGAACAAGGTTTTGAAGAGGGTTTGGCTGTCATTAAAAAATCTGCCGAAAACCGCAAGCTGCAAATGATGCAGCCCTTATTACAGAGCCTAGATTAAGGTTAAATTTTTCCGCTTTTCTTGAGCCAAACGTAGGTAAAGATAATGGCCAATATGAAAAACATATAGGCTTTACCTTCTACAAAATCTTCTAAAAAGGCTACCAAAAAACCTATCACCAAAGAGGTAATGGCCAAAATGAGCCAATTTCTCAAAATCCATTTGTCCATTACTGCGCTAAACTGATTATCCCTGTAATATTTAAAACCTTAAATTTAGTAAACTCGGTGTTCGACTCCAAACCTGTACCCATAATAATTTTGTCGGGGGTGGTAATGCGCACAAACTTATCGGAGTAAATTCTATTGGTGCGTTCATCCCAAATCAATTCTTCGGTGCGTAAAGTATCTCCTTTGTTGTTTACTACTTGAACCTCTTTACGCGCGGTCATGCTCATGGTTTTCTCGTCACGTAGGGCATACTTGCTTTTGATATAACTGGTAACCTGACCTTCGGTACTGTAAAAATAGGCAGTAATGCCTTTGGTCATTTCTGTTTCCATGCGCGCTTCTGTGGCGTAACGCTCTAAAATTGGGGCAAAAACTTTGGCCTTTAAATAGCCACTGTCTGTATAACTAATGCTTACGTTATTACCTACTTCTACAGGAAGTTCTTTAGAAGAGGAAGAAACTTTTTCTTTATCTACCTCTGGCGAGGAACAAGCCATTAGGAAGAAAAATCCAATGAAGCTGGGAAGAAGTTTAGTCATAACGATAACGGTAAAACCACTTGTCGGCAAATGTAATGCCAACAAAAACGCGGTAATAATTCTCCTGAATCAAGCCGTTTTCGGAAGTTCCACGTTGTTGGTATTCAACACCCAAATTCACTTTCGACATGCTTCTGCTAATGGGAATACCAAAGCCTGCACTTACCGAAAAAATATCTACGCCTGTTCCTTTTATCGCCAGGTTACTCTTTTCATATCTACCCCCCACACGGTATTCGGTTCGGGCCAACATATTTTTACTCTTTGCATTAGGAATATAACTTCCGCCTAAGCTAACGCCTATGCTATTTCGCAAAGAATCGCCACGATCAAAACTTTTGTAGTTGCTCCATTGGGTGCCTCTCACATCTGCAGCCAACATCCATTTATCTTTTTCTGCAAAGCTCACCCCTGCCTTCCAAGCCATAGGAATGGTAACGGTTCCCATGGCTCCAGTTTCAGAATAGATGGTATCTTTTATGCCACTGGTGCTACCAATAGGTAAGCTACGTAATAGGTAACTTTGTTCTGCACTAAAATTGCTCTGAGGGGTAATACTTGCACCAACTACCCATTGGTATTCTTTTACATCATTTTTATGTGCCACACTAAATGTGTCATGTAATTGAGCCCCAAATTCCCACAACCAACCTTTTAAGTAGGTAACCTTGTCTTCGTTAGTATTGAACATTTTGTAGGTAGCAGGAATGAGCAATTGGGTGGTATTGGTATTTTGACCCCATATGTAATTACCATTTACTCCAACACTCACATTTTTGTGCAAACGCATGCCGTAACCCACATAGGCTTTGGTTAATCCGCCCCTACCTACATAGTAATTTAAGGCATCTATGGCAAATGTATCTTGAGGAATTTTAATGCTACTTACAATATTGTACCCAACCCCAGAGTATGGCGTAGCACCAAAAGAAATACCTATTCCTCTCTTCAAAGAAATAGGTAAGCCAAAATTAAAATAGGCTATCCAAGCATTATTTACATCATTGGTATTGGTTAAGCTTTGGAACTTTCCATAACTTAAAGTGGCACCAGCCTCAATATTTGTGGTGATAAAAGCAGAGTAAGAGGCGGGGTTTAACATGTTAATAGAAAACGGACTTCTAAACCCTTGGTTGCTTTGTCCCATGGCATAAGTGGCGGCATTACCACCATAAATAATATCTCCAACGCCTACTATAGAATAGGGTGATTTGGTAATGTTTTGTGCCGCCAGAAAGGAATGATTACCCCAAACAAACCAACAAGAAAACAATAAAACGAGCCTCAGGGCATTATTCCGCATTGTGAATCAATAATTTATTAAGTCCGTATAACAATAAGTGTTCGTGCACAAATATGCTTGTTTTTATGTTCATTGCCAACTCCGATGCGTCGCCACCACTGAGTACTACCTGCAAACCTTCATATTCACTTGCATAACGTGCCACCATATATTCTATTTCACCCACCAAACCATAGTAGGCACCAGCCAACAAACAATCTTGTGTGGTGTTGCCCATATAGGTTTTGGGCTGTTCCCAACCCGGCAGAGGCAATTTACCTGTAAAGCTATGCATGGCCTTTAAGCGCATGTGTAAACCCGGTGATATTGCCCCACCCAAGTATGCATGAGACGAAGTAATAAGGTCATAAGTTACACAGGTGCCTGCATCTATTACCAAACAATGGGTATTGGGAAATACACTCATGGCACCGGCAACAAGGGCTATTCGGTCTGAACCAAGAGTGGCACTTTGGTAATGGTTTTGAAAGGGTAACTGAAAGGATGGGCTTAAAAAATGAATGGGAATGGAGAGGGAGATTGCTTCAAATAGGGATGTTATCTTGCCGCTCACATCACTTACCAATATGGCCTCAACGGCATATAATTGAATACATTTAGGCAGCTCTTCAGCTAACTCTTCATAACTTATTCTTTCGGTTCGAACCAATTGATTTTGCTCAAATACACCACATTTTACTTGGGTGTTGCCAGCATCAATTACCAGTGTGTGCATTTGTTGAGGGATTTATAAGTTGTACAAACTCAATTTCTTTATGAACAAAGCAACGCACTTCATCGTCTACTTCCAAATGCAAACGCCCTTTTTTGTCGATGCCCATAATGAGACCCTCAAATATAACCGAACCTTTTTTGAATTGGGCAAATTGACCCTTTCCCATCAAATGTTTGTGGTATAAATCCCACAAGAGGCTATACTGCTTTCCTCGTAGCAATCCATAAAAATGGTTCAACTGCGCACATAGTGCCAGTCTCATTTCCTTTGGTTCAAACCGAACCCCAGCGAAATGAAACAAAGAAGCAGCTTTCTCATTTTTAAAATGCTGCTGGTTAATATTTAAACCTATGCCAATAATGCTGTGCTTTATTTTACTGCCTTGAAGGGTGTTTTCTATTAAAATACCTGCAACCTTATTTTGTTGGATATAAATATCATTGGGCCATTTAATGGTAGCCTGCATTTTGCTGTATATTTCTGCAAGCTCTCTTAGGGCTAAACTTACCACCACATTGAGCCAAATTTGCTCCTCGGCTTGCAAAAACTGAGGCTTCAACAACACACTGGCGAGCAGGTTTTCGCCTTTTTCCGACTCCCACACATTTTGAAGGTAGCCCCTTCCTGCTGTTTGGTAATGGGTATATACAAGGGCACCCTCGGGCAGCGGTTCTGCGCTGTACAAGGTCTTGAGGGTTTCATTGGTAGAGCTTGTCTCCTCCAAAAACACAGAATATTCGCCAATATTTAAGGCTTGGTGTGCCAAATAAAAAATCCTTATTTTGCATCAAATTTACTTGTAGAAACCAGATGGCAAAAACACCAGCGAAAAAAACCGCGAAAAAAACTGCAAAAGCAGTGAAAACAACAGAAAAAGGATCAGCAAAAGAAACAGGGAAAACTGTTGCCACCCCTATCAAAAAAACTCCCGTTAAAAAAACTACTGCCCCTAAAAAAGCTGCTGCCAAAAAAGTAGCGGTAAAAAAAGTTCCAGCTAAAAAAGTTGCTGCAAAGAAAGTTGCTGCCAAAAAAGTAAGCACCAGTAAACCAGCCATTAGCAAAACAGATATCAAAACAATGGATGCCGGTCAATTGCTTGCCATAACCGTGGCCCAAGGAATGTTTGAGAAAAAAGCAGAAAACATTCGCATATTAGACATGCGCAAGATAGCAGGCGCTTCTGCCGATTATTTTGTACTCTCTCATGCCGCTTCAGATAAACAAGTAGAGGCCATTGCCAAAAGTGTAGAGGAAGAGGTAAAAAAGAAATTGAACGAAAATCCTATGCACCGCGAAGGTTTTGAAAACCTTGAGTGGATTCTTATTGACTACTTCAACGTAGTTGCACATATTTTTCAAGAAGAAAAACGTGAATTTTATGGCATCGAACAATTATGGGGCGATGCAGAAGAAATCGTTTTTAAAGGTAAATAAACATTACGCATAGCAGGCTTTTTATGATCAGAAAATTCTTACTCAGCATTCTTTCAGTTGCCGCATTTTCTAGCTCCTACGCCCAAACAGATGGCGAGAAAAAAGAAGATAAAGGTGAGTTCTCTGGAAACTTCCAAACCACCAACCAATTTTACGTAAAAGACAGTGCCATTGGTGCAACTACCACTCAATACCAAAAAGAACTCTCTAGCACCGATGCTTGGTTATGGCTTAACTATAAAGTAAGTGGCTATACCTTTACAACTCGCTTCGATTTGTTTAATAACTCTCCTTTGTTAAACCCACAAGAGGCTTATACCAAAAGTGGTATTGGGATGTATAGCGTGCGAAAAGACATGGATAAATTGAGCGTTACCGTAGGCTATTTTTACGACCAGTTTGCCAGTGGTATGGTATTCCGTTCATATGAAGACCGTAATTTAGGTTTAGACTTTGCCGTGCAAGGTGCGCATATCAAATTTACACCCAATGAAAATACCACCATCAAAGGGTTTACGGGTTTGCAGAAGTTTAGGTTCGACCTTAGGCCTGTGGTTTTAAAAGGTATTAATGCTGAACACAATTTTGAGGTAAATGAAAACCTTAGCTTAGAAGCTGGTGCCAGTGTGGTGAACAGAACCATTGACCAAAGTACCATGAATGTTATTGCTTCTACCATTAACAACTATGCCTTAGAAAGCAGGTTCTTTCCTAAATACAATGTATTTGTTTACAATGTATATAACACCTTGCGCTACAAAAACATTACCTGGTATTTAGAGTTGGCGCAAAAAACGCCCGAGGCCATTATCAATCCTAACAACGATTTAATGGAATTACACGAGGGTAAAAGTTATTTAACTTCTCTTTCATACTCTACCAAAGGCTTTGGGATCAATGCGCAATACCGTTATATCAATAAATTCTCGTTTAGGACCAGTCCGCTAGAAAACCAAAACCTTGGAATGATTGCTTACCTGCCATCTATTACCCGCCAAAATGTATACAGGTTATTGGCAAGGTATAATGCCTTTACACAAGAATGGGGTGAAAATGGTTTGCAGTTAGATGTAAGTTATAAACCAAAGGCATTAAAGAAACATGGCACACAATTTAATTTCAATACCGCCATCTCTACTCCGCTCGATCAATTTAAAGGCAATACTGTAAACCCTGTAAATTTTGAAGCAGATAGCAACCGCTATTTTAGAGAGTATTATTTTGAGGTACAACATAAGTTTACCAAAAAATTCAAACTCTTGTTGGGTTACCAATTGATTAATTACAACCAACGTTTGTTTGAGGCAAAACCTGCCGTACCTTATGTAATTGCGAATACCATTTTTGGAGAAGCTACCTACAAAATTACGCCAACCAAATCTATTCGTGTAGAATCTCAATACCTTTCTACTTCTCAAGATTTAGGAAGTTTTGTGAATGGTTTAATTGAACTCAATATTGCGCCACATTATTCGTTTAGTGTAGGAGATATGGTAAACACCAAACCGGGTTATAGAAACCAACCTTTGGCTGGAAACAAATTTGAAATTGTGCATTATTGGAATGTGTTTGGCGCTTATACGTTTAAAAACACCCGTTGTACTTTGGGTTATATTAAGCAAGTAGAAGGTGTAAACTGTACCGGTGGTGTATGTAGGGTTGAACCTGCATTTAGTGGTGTGAGATTTACCTTAACAACCAATTTTTAAGTCATGAAAAATATCCAAAAACTACTCTTATTATGCTGCACTGTTTTGTTGCTTGGTTCATGCGAAGAGGAACCACCTTACATTAACATGACCCCAGATAAAACCGTAGGCGATACCACCTATGTGTTGTTACCTGCTCCTACTCCACAACAAAGAAATGTATTAAATGAAGAGGTAACTGGTGTAAGATGTCCTAATTGCCCTAAAGCGCAATTAGAAG
>CAILJQ010000175.1 GCA_903834625.1 uncultured Bacteroidota bacterium | reverse complement strand
TTAACCTCTTCAACCACTTGATTGCTAAGGCGCAAACGCATGTCATACATGGTTAACAACAAACCTTCAATTTGCAATTCAGTATTTAAGTTGCTTTGAATAATTTTAACCGTATTCAACAATTTACCTAAACCTTCCAAGGCAAAATATTCGCACTGAACCGGAATAATTACCGAATCACTTGCTACCAAAGAGTTGGTAGTAATCAAACCCAAGGAAGGCGAGCAATCTATGATAACAAAATCATACATGCCTTTCACTTTGTCCATGGCATGACGCATCAAACGCTCACGGTTAGGTACATTAATTAATTCAATCTCCGCCCCAACCAAGTCAATATTTGATGGTAAAATATCGAGGTAACTGAAATCGGTTTTTAGAATGGCATCTTTGGCTGGTACTTCATTTACCAATACCTCATACAAGCCTGTTCTAATATCTTTCGGATCGAACCCAAGTCCAGAGGTAGTATTAGCCTGTGGATCGGCATCTATTACCAAGGTTTTAAATTCAAGTACAGCCAAACTCGCGGCCAGGTTAATGGCGGTAGTGGTTTTTCCCACGCCACCTTTTTGATTGACAATTGCTATTGTTTTACCCATTTTCTTTATATGACGGTAGTTCCGCCGATTTTAACTAAATTCAATTCAACATTTCTTTCTCTAAACATCTTCATGGCCTCCTCTTGGTTCACAACGATATAACCAAACGTATCATAATGCAAACCTATTACCTTATCACACTTCAAATAATTGGCAGCCAAAGCCGCATCTTCTGCATCCATGGTAAAATTGCCGCCAATAGGTAACAACGCACAGTCTATTGAATATCTATCTCCTAACAACTTCATGTCAGAATTAATTCCCGTATCACCGCTGTAATAAACCGTTTTACCTTCTGCTTCCAACATAAAACCTGCAGCAATGCCTGCATAAGTTCCATCTCCTAAACTGCTGCTGTGAGCGGCAAATGTCATGGTCACCTTTCCAAATTCAAATACCTTCTTGCCTCCAATATTCAATGGGTGACAATTGGTAATTCCTTGTTTTTGCAACCAACTACAAATCTCCCATGAAGCAATCACCAAAGCCTTTGTTTTTTCTGCCAAAAATACCAAGTCACCCGTATGGTCTTCATGTCCGTGGCTAACCAATATATAGTCGGCCTGAACCAATTGTATGTCTATATCCTTTGCCAATTCATTCCCTCTAATGAATGGATCGAACAACAAAGTCTTCCCCGAAACCTCAAGAGAAAAACAAGAATGACCATAAAATTTGAATACCATATTTCCGTGAAACTCTTTTCTGCCCTGCGTGAAACAATTTTGAGTCTTTCAAATAACGAAATTGAAAATGGCAACTAATACACCACGTATCAACATAGGTGTTGATTACTTTTACGACTGATTTATTGGTGTTTACAATAATAATTTGTGAAATTCACCAAAACATCAGGCATGAGCAGCCAAAAGCAAATCAAGGTCTTTTTGGTAGATACTCAAGCGCTTACCCAAATGTTTATGGGTTAAATTTCCTTTATAAATATAAACCCCGTTGCGCACCTCTGGATGGGCATAAAGGAATTCAGCGAAGTTTTTCGACTCTGCAATCTTCAATAAGAGTGGCGTTAAAATATTGCTCAAGGCATAACTTGCGGTTCTACATACATTACTCGTGATGTTTGGCACACAATAATGAATCACATCATGCTTTACAAAGGTAGGGTTGGCATGGGTGGTGAGTTCAGATGTTTCAAAAACACCTCCTTGGTCAATACTTATATCTAAAATAACACTTAACGCTTTCATATTGGCAACCAGTTCCTCGCTTACTACAACCGGACTTCTACCCTCTTCGCTCCTTATACAACCAATAGCCACATCTGCCATAGAAAGGGCTTTAGATAATATTTTAGGGTGAATCAAGGAGGTAAATACATTCTGACCTACATTACTTTGTAACCTCCTTAATTTAGCCAAAGAATGATCGAACACCTTCACGGATGCACCTTTGCCAATGGCAGCTTTTGCGGCATATTCTCCAACTGTTCCTGCGCCAATGATAACAATTTCTGTGGGAGGAATACCAGAAACACCACCTAACATTTCTCCCTTACCTCCACCACTTATACTCAATAAATCGGATGCCAATGAGATAGCAGTTATTCCCGCTATTTCACTCAAACTTCTTACTATTGGATAAATGCCATCTACATCTTTTAGGTACTCAAATCCTATGGCATTGATTTTTTTCTGCATCAAACTGCGAACGTATGGCTCTGATTTGGCACCATGTTGCAAGGCCGAAATCAGGATCTTGTCTGGATTCAATAAACTTACTTCTTCTGGGGTAGGTGGTTCAACTTTTACAATAACATCAGCTTTAAAAACTTCATTTCTGTCGTAACAAATTTTGGCCCCAGCTTCACTAAAATCTTTGTCACTAAACTTTGCCTCTTTACCTGCATTGGTCTCAATCCACACTTCATTTCAATTGGCCACCAATTGCTGAACCGATGAGGGAGTTAATGAAATCCTATGTTCTTGTAAAGTTATTTCTTTCGGAACTCCAATATACAATGCCTTATTCTGACGATGAATTTCTAATAAGGCTTCCTTGGGCTGTAAACTGGCCTGCTTGGCTAGGTCACTGAACCCAAATGAGTTATTTTCCGACATGTTGCTTAGTTTTGAGTGAACCCAAATATAGGGCTATTTCCAAAAAAATTAAAATGTATTTTCAATACCTCAATGGGTATGCACCACCCTTATTTCTCTACCATCCTCTAACGGTACGATTTCAAATAGGATGTACGACTCTCTTTCTAAAATTTGCTCAATTTTTTGAGGCCATTCAATTAAACAAATATGTCCACTATCAAAATAAGATTCATATCCCATATCATAAACCTCATCTTCGGTTTTGATGCGGTAAAAATCAAAATGATAAAGAATATCCTTAGAAATGGTTTCGTATTCGTTAACCAAAGAAAAGCTTGGACTACCCGTTATTTCTTCCACTCCTAGCTGCTTGCAAATCTCTTTAATAAGAGTGGTTTTCCCTGCCCCCATTTCTCCAGAGAAACACCACAAATGGTATCCATTTGCCTGATTTATTAACCAACTACTTGCTTCTGCTAATTGGTTCAGACCGTATATAAATCCCTTTTCGGAATTAGTGGGCATGCTTCCTTCTGCTTAGTTCCTTTAATACCAAACTAAGTTCTCTGCCGGCCTGACCTTGAACACTGGTATTCTCTTGTGCTCTTCTGAACAAATAAGGTAATACCGCTTTCACTGGTCCGTATGGTAAGTATTTTGCTACACGGTAACCGGCATTGCCCAAATTATAACTAAGGTGATCGCTCATGCCAAATAGTTGTGAGAAATACACTCTTTCATCATTTGGCGCTATCCTGTTTTCTTTCATTAGGTTAATTAAATACACACAGCTTTCTTCATTGTGGGTACCTGCGCATATGGCTACCTTATCAATATTGGAAAGACATACTTTTAAACCCTCATTATAATCTCTGTCGCTTGCGGCTTTATTGGGTTGTATTGGATCAACATAACCCATTTCTTTGGCACGCAAACTTTCTTTTTCCATGTAGGCACCACGAACCAATTTTACACCATAATAGTATCCATTATCTTTGGCATGTTGGATAGATTTTGCTAAATAAGCTAATCTATCATGACGGTAAAATTGAATGGTATTATAAATGATAACTTGCTCTTTGTTATAAGCCATCATCATATCTGTTACCATATTGTCTATGGTGGTTTGCATCCAGCTTTCTTCTGCATCTATAAACAACCTTACTTTGTTGGTATAAGCTGTTTCACAAATAGATTTGATGCGTCTTTTTACTTGTTCAAATTCATTCTTTTCTGCATCTGATAATGCACCATTCTCATTAACCTTGGCTAATAACTCTTGCCTGGCTACGCCTGTCACTTTAAACACACTAAATGGAATGGAGTTATTGGTTTTTGCTTTTAAAATGGTTTTGATAATTTCTTTGGCAGTAGCTTCAAAAACCTCTTCTTTTTCTTCCCCTTCTACCGAGTAATCAAGGATAGTACCTACCCCATATTTGTGCATTAACTGAATGTTCTTCTCGCAATCTTCTATGGTTTCACCCCCACAAAACTGATGAAAAACTGTGCGCTTAATAATACCTTTAACAGGTAATCCTAGGTTAAAACATATTTCAACCATTTTTGGTCCGGCTTGAACCAACCAGTTATACCCAATAGCTTTAAACAGCATATAAGAGTTGCGTAACTCTTGGTTGTTTTTAGATTGGAAAGCAATGTGTGTGTTCGAAAAATCAACAGATGAGTGATTCATAATTTGATGACTTTAAAATTGTGTAAGCCAAATTATAGCGTTAATTTGCGGAGCAAAAGTATAATTATAAGCCGGTTTCATGAAAGAAATAATTCAAAAAGATTTTGAAATTCATCTTGGAGCCGAATCCTTGGAGAAACTCACTGAAATACTGATTCATAGAG
>CAILJQ010000174.1 GCA_903834625.1 uncultured Bacteroidota bacterium | reverse complement strand
GTTTCCTAAAAGGTAAAACCCTTCTGTTTTGAGTTTTCCGTTTGAATGGTATTCTTGATACAAACCATTTAATTGGGCATGTAGGTATATACATTTTTTTTTGAATTCTTCCATCCTCTCCATAATATTCACAAGGACCATTTTCATTTTCATAAATGGTGTCTGTGTAAGCACCCTGCATTTGAAGTTTCCCATTGATGTAATAGTCGCGAACATGAAGTGGATTTGATTGAGATAATATCCTAAAATAAGCAGCATCTTCCTTTGTGCATTTTTCCCAAATTTTATCTAAGTATATAGTATCTTGAGCTTTGATATTAGTGGAGAAAATTACAATTAAAAGCATCAGCTGTAGGGCTTTTGCAGAAGCATTTTTATAAAGTAAAAGGATTGCTATTTTTTGCATGTTTTTTTCTTAATCTTGTTACATGGAATTATTTACAATAGATACCGGCTTTTTTAAATTGGATGGAGGTGCCATGTTTGGTGTGGTACCTAAAAGTATTTGGAATAAAATGAATCCCGCCGATGAAAACAACATGATTCAATTGGCCATGCGTTGCTTGTTGGTTCAAACCGGAAACAGATTGATCCTTATTGACAATGGTATTGGGGAAAAGCAAGACGATAAATTCTTTAGTTATTATTTTTTGCACGGGGAAGATACATTGGAAAAATCATTGAACAAACATGGTTTTACAAAATCTGATGTGACAGATATGGTATTGTCTCATTTACACTTCGATCATTGTGGTGGAAGCATAGAGTGGAATGCAGATAGAACGCGCTATCAGACTGCTTTCCCAAATGCCACCTATTGGGTTGCAGAAGATCATTGGAATGAAAGTCTTCATGCAAATCCTAGAGAAAAGGCAAGTTTTTTAAAAGAAAACATCCTACCAATAGAGGAGAGTGGGCAGTTAAAATTGCTCAAAGAAGGCGAACGTTTTCATGCAGAAATTGATTTATTATATACCAAAGGTCATACACAGCAAATGATGCATCCGGTTATTCCTTACAAAGGTAAGAAGTTGATTTATTTAGCAGATGTTATTCCAACCCAAGCGCATATTCCAACGGCCTATGTAATGGGTTATGATGTTCGTCCGCTCGATACCATGAAAGAAAAAACAAGCATCCTTCAAGCGGCTGCCGCTACAGGTGATGTGCTTTACTTTGAACACGACCCTTTCCATGCAGCTTGCACAGTGCATCAAACAGAGAAGGGAATTAGATTACTTGAACAAGTAATTATATAAAATATTTTGCTAAGCCTTACGCTTAAATTGTTGCTGTTTTATGCTGTTCATAGCCTATTAGCTGCCAATGTGGTTAAAAATTGGGTGAGTGCTTCATTGCCTGTTTTTACAAGGTTTTACCGACTTTTTTACAATGCAATTTCTGTTTTATTGTTGTTTATTGCTTGGCAGGAATTGAAGGTTCAAAATGAACTTTATTCCTTCCTGTTTAAAGTGTTTTCCCTCCAAATATTGGGGTTAATTCTAATTGTCATTTCTATCTTATTTATGGCCATAAGTTTTAAAAATTATAGCAGCTCAGAATTTCTAGGGATTGAAATGTACAAAACAAATACATTTAACTCTGCCCTTGGTTCAGACCTTAAAATAAAAGGTTTGAACCAATATGTGCGCCACCCATTATACACCGCCAGTTATGTGTTTTTTATAGGATATTTTTTGTACAGCCCAACCTTGCCAGTTTTGGTTTTGGGTATTATTAGCGGCACATATCTGTATGTTGGAGCTTTGTTAGAGGAAGCTAAACTTAAACAACAATTTGGCAAAGCCTATGCTGACTATTGCCAAAAAGTACGGATGTTTATATAAGGATTATCTTACCCCAATTTCATCTACAAATACATATGCATCTTCACCAGCGCTTAAATGTGCAGGGGGTAATTTGCCATAATTCTGAGCCACCACTTTTACGTACCTTGCCTTAACAGGTGTTTGAGGTTTAAAAGAAATAGTTTTGGTAAGTGCTTCCATAACTTGCCATGGAGTATCATGACCACTTTCTCCTTGTAAGGTATAATTGATGCCATCTTCTGAAGTATAAAACAATACCTTTTTTGGTAATACAATCCACGCACGTTGGTCTTGTAAAAAGTCGCCATAAAATTCATTGATGGTTTTGGTCTGACCCAAATCTATTTCAGCAACCAAATCTTGTCCCCAATAGCCTTGCCAGCCACCCTTGCGCCAATCTGCATCTCCAAACATGCCGTCTACCAATGCTCCCGGTCCGCCTGCTGTATATTGGTTATTATAAGGTGTAAATGTTTTGACGCGCCAATTATTGGGTCTTTTATAAAATCTCCCCATGCAATATAAGCTCGTTTTCTCGCCATTTATTTCGGTTTGAACCGAAGCCGTAATGTTTGCATTTTGGTAAATATAAAATGGCTTTGAGTAGGTAAATTCTTTCAGCATTTTGCCTGAGTCACTTTCTATTTTGATGAATAGGGTTGAAGTAATATTTTGGGTAGAGCCAAAGTTGGCTTCAATAAGCAAACTATCTCCAAATGATTTTGATTTTGCATTCAAAATAGGATAGGGTAGAATACCTTTAGATTTGGGTGATATTACTTCTGGTCCGGTTTCAATAGGTATTATTTTTTTATAAGTTTCAGGTATTGCCAATGAGTCTACCGCAGGGTTAATTACATTTCTTACCATTAAATAGTTTTCCTTGTCTTTAATTCTAACAGTGCTAAAAATAGCTGTCCCAGCTTGGTATTCATTAATTCCTGGCGTTACCGGATAAAATCCCATGGCAGAAAATACATACCATGCACTCATTTGTCCGCAATCTTCATTTCCCGCTAAACCATCTGGGGCATTGGCATACATTTCACGTAATATTTTTGAAACCAAAGCCCTTGTTTTTTGAGGCTTGCCTACATAATTATATAAATAGGCCATATGATGGCTAGGTTCATTGCCATGTGCATACTGACCAATTAAGCCTGATATGTCGGCTTGATTGCGGCCTTCTGTTTTACTGCCAGTGGTAAACAGCTCATCTAGTTTGGCCTCAAATGCAGCCTTTCCTCCATGTGCTGCAATTAATCCTGCAATATTTTGAGGCACAAAAAAGGAGTATTGCCATGCATTGGCTTCTGTGTAATTGTTATTTACTTCTTTGGCAATAAAAGGTTGGTACCATCCGCCGTTGCTACGTGGTTGCATAAAACCATTTTGTTCATTGAACACCATTTGCCAACTTAAATTGCCGGGGTATTTAGGTTTGGCTTGTTGGGTATTGTTTAATAGTTGTAAAACACGTTCATAACACCAATCGCCATAAGCATACTCTAATGATTTGCTTACACTTTCGTGTTCATTTTCAACGGTAAGGTATCCTTGATTTCTGAATATTGGAACGCCATAATGGTTATATGTTGAGGTTCTGGCGCAAGCTTCTGCAGCCAAGTTTTTGTCGAAGTTATCATTGCCTTTAGCCAAGGCATCTGCAATAATGCTTACAGAATGGTAACCAATCATACAATCTGTTTCATTGCTCCAAAGTTCCCACATAGGCATGCGCCCTGCGTGTTGGTACTGTATTAAAAAGGTTTTTATAAAATCTGCATTTCGTTCGCGCTGAACCAAATTAAATAAAGGATGTAAGGCTCTAAAGGTATCCCATAGGCTAAAGATGGTATAATAATTAAACCCATCGGCTTGATGAATTTGCATGTCCCTGCCAAGGTATCTTCCATCTACATCATTGTATATGCTTGGGTGAATGAAGCAATGGTAAAGGGCAGTATAAAATACGTTTCTTTGTTCAGGAGTGCCGCCCTCGGTAGTAATTTTTGATAGCTCTTTTTCCCATAAAAGTTCAGCCTCTTTTTTTACTTTCTCAAAGTTAAAATCAGGCATTTCTTGCGCCATGTTTTTGTTGGCACCTTCTTGGTCAACTGCACTTATGGAAACCTTGGTATACAATACCTCTCCTTTTTTCAAATAAAAGACAAAGGCTGCTTTGGTTTTATCTTCATTGTAAATAATCCTTTGAATGTCTTTTGAAAACTCAATTCGGTAAAACAAACGTTGGTTTTTGGCCCAAGCATCGCTGTTTCTGTATCCTGTCACTGCGCTGGATGATACCTGTTTAATGTCACCTTGTAAGAGTTTGTCTCTGTGGTGAAGGTCTAAAATCACTTGGTAGGTTCCTTTGTTAGGAAAGGTGTATTTGTGCAAACCTACACGGGTACTAGCCGTAAGGTCAACCTTTATATTATTGGCTAATAAATTAACTTGGTAATAGCCAGCACTTGCTTTTTCTTGTTTGTGGTCAAATTTTGAGGCATAAACTTTTGGGTCGAAACTAATACCTGCAGCAGTAGGCATAAGCATTACATCTCCTAAATCACTACAACCTGTTCCACTCAAATGGGTATGGCTAAATCCATAAATTAAACTATCATCATAATGATACCCTCCACAACCATCCCAACTGCCATCAATGCGGGTATCTGGACCAACCTGCACCATGCCAAATGGAACTACTGGTCCGGGAAAAGTATGTCCGTGACCACCGGTACCTATAAATGGATTGACCAAATTGGCATGAGGTGTATTTTGGGCAAAAACCAATGTAGGCACAATGGCCAAAAGGAGACGAAAACAGCTAAGAAATTTCATGCAGGAAAATTAGCATAAAATTGGGCAAAAAATAGCCTTTGCTAATTTCCCGAAACTTGGAGTCCTTTTACCAATTGAAGCACCTTTTCAAGTTGTTCTTCTTTACTTAGGTAAGAGTTATCTATTTCTATGGCATCATCTGCCTTTAGAAGCGGACTATCAGCTCTGGTGGTATCCATATGGTCTCTTTTTTCTAGGTTGGCAAGCACCTCATCAAAAGTGGTGTGCTGACCTTTTTCCTCCAACTCATCAAGTCTTCTTTGTGCACGAATTTTTGGGTCGGCGGTAATGAAAAGCTTTAATTCTGCTTGCGGGAAAACTACGGTGCCAATATCTCTACCATCCATCACAATCCCTTTTTCTGAACCCATGGCTTGTTGTTGTTTAACCAAAAAGCGGCGCACTTCACTTATGGAACTTACATCGCTCACCGCACTTGCCACACGAGGGTTTACACGAATTTCATTTTCAACGTTTTCTCCATTTAGAAGGGTAAATTGTTCTTGGGTATCCTTATCAATTCCAAAGGAGATTTGAATTTGAGGGAGTGCACTTATCACCATTTCTGGGTGATGAATATCTATTTGATTTTGAAAAAGGTAAAGTGTAACTGCTCTATACATAGCTCCTGTATCGGCATATCGATAGGCAAGAGTTTTGGCAAGTTGTTTAGCTAAAGTGCTTTTGCCGCATGAAGAGTAACCGTCTATTGCAATGGTAATTTTTTTCAATGGATTTATTTTTTGGCTTTTTTGAAATCCTCTAATCGTGTAACAATGGTAAAGGCGTGTGTGTTTCGTCCGGGCATATAACCGCCATACCCATAAGAGAATTGGAACTTACTTACTTTAATACCAAAACCCCAAGAGAAGCCATTAAAACCTCGCACGTAGTTAATCTTCATTTCGCGTTGTCGTAATGCATTGTATCCAAAACGAATATTGAGCGATTTACCCAAAATCATTTCTGTATTGATGATAAGGTGGCTCATGGCTTTTTGAATGATGGTGAATTCTTCTGCAATGGGTTCGCCTGTTTCGAGGCTTATTAATTGTCGAGTTGGAATTTGACTCAATAATTTACCAGGGCGTTGCAGGTTTTGAGCAATCACACTCACGCGAAAAGGGTTGTGTTCAAACTTTTTAGAAAAGCCCAATTGAAGGTTATAGGGGATTGCCTCTCTGTTATCTGGTGTATAAGATCTTAATTGCGTACCCATATTGCTTACTACTGCAGTAACTAGGGTAAGTTTATCTGTGCTCACCCAACTGGCACCTATATCGGCAGCTAGCCCAAAGGAATTGTATGCCTCTAAATTGGAGTTGATGAATTTTAAGGTAGCACCGTACCTAAAGTCTTTATATGTTTTGGAGGCACTCACATGAAAGTTGTATTCTCCAGCGGAAAATGATCCCAATACTTGCCCGTCTGGAGCAGTTTTTACAAAGTTTCCGTAATTGAGGTATTGGATACCACCTGCCAAGGTGATTTGAGCAGAATCGAGGTGATGACCGTAGTTAAATTCACCTGAGCGGATATCTGAAAAGTAATTGAGAAAATTAAAACCCAATTGTTTGTGATTGCCTCTTTGAAGTAGGGATGGGTTTTGGCTTACAAGGTTAATATCTGCATCTGGCGTGGCAATGGCACTTGCTCCAAGGGCAGCAATACGTGCGTTGGGAGATACATACAAAAACCTGTACGTACCAGAGCCACCTATTTGAGCAAGCAATAAATTGCTGAACATCAATCCTAAAATACTAAACTTCCATTTCATGCTGTTTTCAAAAATAAGAATTCTAACGAATTTTTATGGACTAAAATTGCAGGATTTACAAGCATTGCGAGACAATTTGACAGACTTAATCAATTGGAACAGGTTTTGAAAGAATGCGAGACAAATACAAACAATTATGGCTACCAAAGGAAATATTAGCGTACACACAGAAAACATCTTTCCCATTATCAAAAAATTCCTGTATTCCGACCATGAAATATTCTTGAGAGAATTGGTAAGTAATGCAGTAGATGCCACCCAAAAACTAAAAACTTTGTCGGCAAGCGGCGAGGCAAAAGGTGAGTTGGGCGATTTAAAAATTAGCGTAAAGTTAGATACTGAAGCCAAAACCCTTCACATTATTGATAGGGGAATTGGTATGACAGAGGAGGAGGTTGGTAAATACATTAACCAATTAGCCTTTAGTTCTGCTGAGGAGTTTTTAGAAAAATACAAAGAAAAAGGAGCTCAGGTTATTGGGCATTTTGGATTAGGGTTTTATTCTGCCTTTATGGTTGCTCACAAAGTAGAGCTAATTACCAAATCATATAAAGAAGGTTCACATGCAGTGAAGTGGGAGTGTGATGGCAGCACCACATTTGAAATTTCTGATTCAGACAAAACAGAAAGAGGGACAGAGGTGATTTTGCATTTGGCAGAGGATTCGTTAGAATTTAATGATACCTTTAAGATTCGTGGTATTTTAGAGAAGTATTGTAAATTCTTACCTGTTGAAATTGCATTTGAAGACAAGGTATTAAACAATACGGCACCTTTATGGACAAAAGCTCCAGCAGATTGCACCAAAGAAGATTATGAAGCTTTTTACAAAGAGTTGTATCCATTTAGCGAAACACCTTTGTTTTGGATTCATTTGAATGTTGATTATCCTTTCAAATTAACGGGTATATTATATTTCCCTAAAATTAAGAATGAGTTTGAACCAACCCGTAATAAAATCCAATTATTCAGCAACCAGGTATTTGTAACAGACAGTGTGCAAGATATAGTTCCTGAGTTTTTGATGTTATTACATGGGGTAATTGATTCTCCAGATATTCCATTGAATGTGAGCAGAAGTTATTTGCAAAGCGATTCAAATGTGAAGAAAATCAATAGCCACATCACTAAAAAAGTGGCAGATAAATTAGAAGAGATTTATAAACTAGACCGCGAAGAATACAATAACAAGTGGGAGAGTGTAGGTACTTTTGTGAAGTATGGAATGATTAGCGAAGAGAAGTTTTATGACCGTGCACATAAGTTTTGTTTGGTTCAGAACGTAAATAACGAATATTTTACCATAGAAGAATACAAAGAGAAAATAGCTGGCAACCAAACAGATAAAGACAGTAAAAAGGTATTTTTATATACCAATGATGCGGTAGCACACGACAGTTTTATTAAGGCGGTAGAGAAGCGCAGTTACGATGTATTAAGAATGGATGGCGTTTTAGATAACCATTTCATTAGTAATCTTGAACACAAATTGGATGGTGTGACCTGGAAGCGTGTAGATAGCGAAAGTATTGACAAGTTGGTTGATAAAGGACAAACCAATGAAAGTGTATTAAGTGAATCGGATCAAACTGCTATTAAAGATAGTTTTGAGAAAGACTTTGCTAATAATGGTCAGTTTAGGTTTGCCACCGAGGCTTTAGCTCCAGATGATTCTTTCTTAACCCTCATTAAACCAGAGTGGGAGCGCAGAATGAAAGAGATGCAAAAAATGCAAGGCATGGGTATGGATATTTTTGGCAGCATGCCAGATAGTTATAATGTGGTTATCAATACCAATCATGCCTTAAGCGTGAAGTTAAGCAAAATGGCAGAGGGTGATTCCAAGAACCAAATGATGAAACAAGCATTTGAATTGGCAAAACTGTCACAGAATCTTTTAAAAGGAGAGGAGCTTACCCAGTTTATCCAAAGGAATTTGAATCAATTGGCATAAAAATTTAGCGGTTATTAGAAGAGGGGATTGCCAAAAGTAATCCCCTCTTTTTGTTTTAATTTGGTTTGTTTTTCCCGTTTTGAATCTGCCTTTAATTTAGCTTTAAATTTTAATGCATTGATTTTTAGTTTATTATGTTTTTGGCACGAACACTGCATTAAAAGAGTCAAACCAAAAAACCATGAAAAAATTAATCGTATTAGCTGCATTAAGTACCCTAGTGGTAACATCTTGCAAAAAAAACTTAGAAGAAAAATTTCTTGAATCACAAGCCTTAAACAAAGGTGCAACAGTAACTGTAGAAAAAATGACCGATATTAAGGTTCCTGCAGGATTTAACTGGAACACTACAAGAGATGTATCTATTAAATTAAATACAAGCGATGCGCGTTTTGGAGGTGTTTACCATTTGGTATCAGTATTTGTTGGTGATCCTGCAAATGGAGGAGTAAAGGTAGCAGAAGGTTCTATCTCTACTGAAAAGCCTTTTGAAGCCAAAGTAAATACAGCAAACACTGTTCAAGAATTTTATTTGGTTAAAACAGCTCCTGACCAAAGTAAGGTTGTTGAGAAAGTAAAAATTACCAACAACAATGTAAACAGTACAATAGTTGTGGCTGGAAATACCGTATTAGGAAAAACAGCTGGTCCTGATTGTTCAACTGGTTGTGGTACTACCGTAAATAATCCAAGTGGTAACAGGTCGTATTCATCTGGTACAACTTGTTTAACTGGAAATATTAATATTAGCAATTTAACTCTTAGTGGAAACGCAGTAGTACGCATTTGCGGAACTGGTTCAATTAATAACTTGAACATGAACAGCAGTACTTCACAATTAATTTTCACCAGCACTGCAGATATCAATTTCACCAGCAGCATGCCTATAAATGGTATCGTTGTTAATTATGGTGAATTGAGTTCAGATAACAATGCCAATATCAATATCAACTCAAATGGTTCATTTACCAATAACGGTACATTAATGGCTGGAAAAAACTTCAACCCTAATGGTTCATCTACTATCGTTAACAATGGTTTTATTGATGTTGACGAGAAATTGATTAACAACTCTGGAAGTGATTTCACCAACAACTGTAAATTGATTATCCATGACGATTTTGATAACAATGGATTATTCAAAAACTATGGATATGTAAGATGTTACGAAGAAGCTACTATTCAAGGTGGTTCAAACAACGAATTCAAACAATACAATGGTGCTATGTTGCACACTGAAGACATTCAAGTAAACGGTACCATCACTGGTTTTGGAACTACTTCCTTAATCAAAGTATTAGGTGATAGCAAAGGAAATTCACAAGGATTAATCAATGGTGCTCAAAACTTCTGCGATGTAAACGGAATTGAAGGTCCATGGAACTCAACCATCAATGGTGGTGCAACTCAAAGCTGTAGCTTATACATTCCAGTTAGCTCATGTAACCCTGCTGGTAATGGTTCAGCTCCTATTACAGATACAGATGGTGATGGTGTAGCAGATAGCAATGATGATTACCCTAGCGATCCAAACAAAGCCTATAATAATGCTTTTGGGCCATCAACTGTTGCATTTGAAGACCAATGGCCATACAAAGGAGATTATGATATGAATGATGTGGTTGTTTCTTATACTTACAATGTAGTAACTAATGCAAGTAACAATGTAGTGAGAGTAGAAGCACAATATATCTTACGTGCAACTGGCGGCGCTTATAACAATGGTTTTGCAGTTCAGTTTCCAATAACTCGTGCTCAAGCAAGTGGTGTAACCGGTGCAACTTTAGAAGCTGGTCAAACCAAAGCTGTATTAGTAATGTTTACCAATATGCGTGAAGAAATGCAAATGTGGAATACCCTACCTGGACAAACTAGCAGCCCTGTAACCTACAATGTAGCTTTTAATGTAGGTGGAAGCAATACTTTAGCAAGCTTCGGTTTGGGTTCATACAATCCATTTATATGGAATGGTACCAGCGGTTTTGGAAGAGGATACGAAATTCATTTACCTGGTCAGTTACCAACTGATTTAGCTAACAATGCATTATTTGGTTCAGGAAATGATGGAAGCAATTTGGGTAGTGGTGATACTTATGTAAGCAACGATGGCAGATATCCTTGGGCTATCAGTATCCCAACTAGCTTTGATTATGCAAAAGAAAAGGCCGATATCAATACAGCCTACACCAAATTTGCTACATGGGTAAGCAGTAACGGTTCTCAGTTTGCAGATTGGTATAACAATACCTCTGGTTACCGCAACGCTGCCAATATTTATTAAAACCTTGGCTCCGGCCAACCTTTACACAAACAAATTAGCCCCGACATACATGGTTGTCGGGGCTTTTTGTTTTTAAGTGCCTTTGAATTACCTATTCCTGAAATGAAAATTATGATTTTATTTTTCCATTTTTGGGAAGGGTTAATTTTTTTAAGTATCAGATAAATAAGTACTTAACCT
Source organism: uncultured Bacteroidota bacterium (assembly GCA_903834625.1). Lineage (GTDB taxonomy): Bacteria > Bacteroidota > Bacteroidia > UKL13-3 > UKL13-3 > B1. The sequence goes on along the minus strand of CAILJQ010000174.1, from coordinate 38,880 downwards.
TTGGCACTAAAGTAGTATATGGGTATATACAAGTTAAAAACATGAAAAAACTACTTATATTAACCCTAAGCGCCGCAACCATCTTCACTTCTTGCAAAAAAGGATTAGAAGATAAGTTTGCAGAATCTCAAGCAATGAATAACGGTAATACCGTTACTGTTGAGAAAATGACCGACATTAAAGTTCCAGAAGGATTTGACTGGAAAACCTCACGTGATGTAAATGTTAAGATTACTACTACCGACGATCGTTTTAACAACACCCTACATTTGGTAAGCGTTTATAGTGCTGATCCAAGCAAAGGTGGAATTAAATTGGCTGAAGGTTCTTTATCAAACAACAAAGCATTTGAAGCAACCATTAACACGGCTAATACCATCAATGAGTTCTTCTTAATAAAAGTAGCTCCAGATAACAGCAAGGTAATGGAGAAAGTGAAAATTAATAACAATGCAGTGAATGCCACTATATCTGTTGCAGGTATTACTGTGTTAGGAAAAACAGCTGGTCCTGATTGTTCAACTGGTTGTGGTACTACCGTAAATAATCCAAGTGGTAACAGATCTTATTCATCTGGTACAACTTGTTTAACAGGAACTATAAACATTAGCAATTTAACTCTTAGTGGAACTGCAGTTGTTCGTATTTGCGGAACAGGTTCAATCAATAACTTGAACATGAACAGCAGTACTTCACATTTAATTTTCACCAGCACTGCAGATATCAACTTTACCAGCAGCATGCCAATTGATGGTATGGTAACCAATTATGGTGAATTGAGTTCAGATAACAATGCCAATATCAATATCAACTCTAATGGTTCATTTACCAATAACGGTACATTAATGGCTGGAAAAAACTTCAACCCTAATGGTTCATCTACTATCGTTAACAATGGTTTTATTGATGTTGACGAGAAATTGATTAACAACTCTGGAAGTGATTTCACTAACAACTGTAAATTGATTATCCATGACGATTTTGATAACAATGGTTTATTCAAAAACTATGGTTACATAAGATGTTATGCTGAAGCAACCATTCAAGGTGGTTCAAACAACGAATTTAAACAATACAATGGTGCCATGTTGCACACAGAAGATATCCAAGTAAACGGTACCATCACTGGTTTTGGAACTACTTCCTTAATCAAAGTATTAGGTGACAGCAAAGGAAATTCACAAGGATTAATCAATGGTGCTCAAAACTTCTGTGATGTAAACGGAATTGAAGGTCCATGGAACTCAACCATCAATGGTGGTGCAACTCAAAGCTGTAGCTTGTACATTCCAGTTAGCTCATGTAACCCTGCTGGTAATGGTTCAGCTCCTATTACAGATACAGATGGTGATGGTGTAGCAGATAGCAATGATGATTACCCTAACGACCCTAACAAGGCTTACGACAATGCTTTTGGACCATCAACTGTTGCTTTTGAAGATATGTGGCCATCTAAAGGTGACTATGATTTGAATGATGTGGTTGTTTCTTATACATACAATGTAGTAACTAATGCAAGTAACAATGTAGTGAGAGTAGAAGCACAATATATCTTACGTGCAACTGGCGGCGCTTATAACAATGGTTTTGCGGTTCAGTTCCCAATTACCCGTGCACAAGCTACTGGTGTAACAGGTGCAACTTTAGAAGCAGGTCAAACCAAAGCAGTATTGGTAATGTTCACAGATATGCGTGAAGAAATGCAATGGTGGAATACGGTTTCTGGTCAAAATACTAGCACTCCAGTTACCTATAATGTAGCCTTTAACGTAAGTGGTTCAACAAGTTTGGCAAGTTTTGGTCTAGGAGCATATAATCCGTTTATTTGGAATGGCACCAGTGGTTTTGGTAGAGGATATGAAATTCATTTACCTGGTCAATTGCCAACTGATTTAGCTAACAATGCTTTATTTGGAACTGGCAAAGATGGAAGTAATTTGGGAAGTGGTGATACTTATGTAAGCAACGATGGAAGATATCCTTGGGCTATCAGCATTCCAACTTCATTTGATTATCCAAAAGAAAAAGCTGATATCAACACTGCCTACACCAAATTTGCTACATGGGTAAGCAGCAATGGTGCTCAGTTTACAGATTGGTATACCAATACTTCTGGTTACCGCAACGCTGCCAATATTTATTAAAACATTGGCTCCGGCCAACCTTTACACAAACAAAAAAGCCCCGACATTCATGGTTGTCGGGGCTTTTTGTTTATTATTTGGTATAATAAATAGTGACTATTTATTTTCTAGGTCAATTAATTCCTCCATTACTGCTTCCATTTCTTTTTCTAGGTGAACCAATGCTTTTTTCTCGGCATCATAAAAACTGGTGAGTTCACTTATTTTAGGTGCGTTGCTTATATTTTCAGGAAGACTAAAGGCAGCTTCTAACTCTTTGATTTTGTTTTTGGCTTGTTGAACCTTTTTTTCGTAATCATCAAATTGCTTTTTGAGGTTTTGGATATAGTTATTGCTTACCTTATTGCCTTTAGGTGCAGCAGGTGCGCTTACAATAGGCTCTATCTTTTTTTCTTTAACAGGTTCTAATTTTTGTTTGGCCTGAACCAATTTCATTTCCTCATCGCGTTTGGTTTTCCAGTATTCAAACTCAGCAAAAGTTCCAGGATATTCTTTGATTTTTTCATCTTCAACCCACCAGATTTTATTCGCAATTTCAGAAACGAAAAACCTGTCGTGACTTACCACAATAAATGACCCTTCGTATTTTTGCAAAGATTGAATAAGGATATTGATACTGCGCATATCCAAGTGGTTGGTAGGCTCATCTAATAGCAAGAAATTGGCCTCGGTAAGAAGTGTTTTAGCTAAGGCAACACGCGCTTTTTCCCCACCACTTAATACCTTTATTTTTTTGAAAACATCATCACCTGCAAATAAGAAACAACCCAAAACAGTTCGTAATTCAGTTTCTGCTCTGTCTGTGGCAAAGTTTTGTAATTCCTCTAATATTTCTGAGTTTAGGCTTAATGATTCAAGTTGGTGCTGGGCATAAAATGCCTTTCTAACGTTGTGACCTAGTATTATTTCTCCATCATAGGTGTCGGTCTGAGCCAAAAGGCGCAAAATGGTTGATTTACCTTTTCCATTGGCACCGATAAGTGCAATCTTATCTCCTTTTTCTATTCTGGCCTCCGCATCGTTGATGATACGAACGCCAGGATAATTTTTGCTTACATTTTTGAATTCGGCTAAGTTTCTACCTGGTTGAACACCCACCCTAAATTGAATATTGATTTCGCGGTTATCATCCTCTGGGGCTTCAATTTTTTCAATTCTATCGAGCATTTTTACCCTACTCTGAGCCATAGAAGCCTTGCTGGCCTTGGCTTTAAAGCGGTTTATTAGCTTCTCTTGGTCTTTAATAAACTGTTGTTGGTTATCATAAGCGCGCTGTTGTTGGCCCATACGCTCTCCCTTCGATTCTAGGTAAAAGCTGTAATTGCCTGGGTATTCAAAAATCTTTTGCATACTCACCTCAACAATTTTACTCACCATTTTATCTAAGAAAAACCTGTCGTGACTTACCACAATAACGGTTCCTTTGTAGCTTCTTAAATATTCTTCTAACCACTCAATAGAAGGTAAGTCGAGGTGATTCGTAGGCTCATCTAACATCAATAAATTGGGTTCTTGAAGGAGCATCTTTGCCAATAAAACACGCATGCGCCAACCTCCAGAAAACTTATTAAACGGACGGGTAAGCTGTTCTGTAGTAAATCCTAAACCCTCTAAAATCTTTTCGGTTTTGTGGTGGATATTGTATCCATCTAGGTGTTCAAACTCTTCTTGTTTGTCGCTCAGGCGTTGAATGGTTTCTTCGCTATGGTCAGTTTCAAGAAGTTCAATGATCTCATTTATTTCTTTTTCTAGTTCCAAAGCCCTCTCAAAAGCTGTTAGGGCAACATTTAGAATAGAATCATCCGAGTCGAAACTCAATTGGTCTTGGTTCAAGAATCCGATGGTTAAATCTCGGGGTTTCGACATGGTTCCTTCGGTGAGAGAGTATTCACCGGTAATTATTCTGAGTAGGGTAGACTTACCAGTACCATTTAACCCAATGAGTCCTATACGTTCATTGGGTTTAATATGCCAATTTGCGTTTCTGTAGAGAAAACGACCACCAAATTCAAAACCTATATTTGTTAATGCTATCATAAAAGGGCTGCAAATATAGCAAAATAGGGCCTTAATTGTTGACTTTTTAGGTAGAGTCCCTACATAAGGTAGTTTGATTAACTTAAATTAAAACTAAATTAGGATTCCTGATTTATTTTCTCGTCATAAATTTCATTTTTTTATCAGGAACATTTAGCTTGCTCCTATGAATAATGTTTCTATCAAAGCTGCTACCCTCATTGGTTCTGAAATAATAAAATTGGGCAATGAAATAAATCAAAAGATCCGTGAAGGGCATGAGATCTATAACTTAACCATTGGTGATTTTAATCCTAAAATTTTCCCTATTCCTGCCACTTTGTGTGCCTATATTCAAGATGCTTATCATGACGGACAAACCAATTATCCGCCAGCAGATGGGATGCCTGAATTAAAAAACGCGGTAATGTCTTTCTTAAAAGATTTTCAAGAATTAGACATTGCCCAAGATGAATTAATGATTGCTGGTGGGGGTAGACCTCTTATTCATGCCATTTATCAAGCCATTGTTGATCCGGGCGACAAGGTTTTATACCCAGTGCCTTCATGGAATAATAACCATTACTGTCATTTAAGTGATGCCCAAAAGGTAGAGGTGGTTACAAGGGCAGAGGATGGGTTTATGCCCACAGCAGACATGTTGGCTCCGCATTTGCATGATTGTGTGTTATTGGCTTTGTGTTCTCCTTTAAATCCAACGGGTACCACCTTTAAGAAGGAGGAATTGACTAAAATCTGCGACTTAGTCATTTTAGAAAACGAACGCAGAAAAGGAAAGCAAAAGCCTCTATATGTTTTGTACGACCAAATGTATTGGATGTTAATGGCCGAGGGTGTTCAACATTTCGACCCAGTAACCTTGAATCCAGCAATGAAAGCTTATACCTTGTTTGTAGATGGTATTTCAAAATCATTAAGTGCAACAGGAGTAAGGGTAGGATGGGGCGTTGGTCCAGCTGAGGTAATAGGGAAAATGAAGAGTATCATTGGTCATATTGGTGCTTGGGCTCCCAGAGCCGAGCAGGTTGCTACTGCTAAGTTTTTGAATAATAGAGACGCATTTAATGAATACATTGTGGCGCTTAAGCAACGTATTCAAGTAAGATTTACAGGCTTATTTGATGGCTTAAAGGCTCTGCAACAAAAGGGATATCCCATTCAAGTGGTTGCACCAGAAGGAGCCATTTATATTTCGGTTCAGTTCAATTTGTTGGGAAAGAAAAAAGTAGATGGAACTTTGGTTCAAACCGGCCCCGACATTACCGACTTCTTAATATCTCAAGCAGGATTAGCCATTGTACCCTTTACGGCATTTGGATGCGAAGGAAATATAGGTTGGTATAGGATATCAATAGGTACCTTAAAAGAGGAAGAAATCCCTCAATTGTTTGGTAAGTTGGAACGCGCTCTTGCGCAATTGACATAAAAAAACACGAATGAAAATCATCCGTGTTTTTTAGGTGTAAAATCAATTATTAAAACATTCTAGTTCTGTAGCTGCCATCTGTTGGTTGTAGGAAGAAGGTATTGCCTATTGGTGTATTTTTTCCAATTCTGTAAGATATGCCAATCCCATGCGATTGTTTGCTGGCCTTTGCTATATCTGAAATAGGAAGGTTATAGTTATAAAAAGCATTTAACTGTGCATTAATTTTTACATAGGCAAAAATACCTACTTGGTTTTTATGGGAATAATTTAATCCTGCACCAAATTTTTGTTGTAAAATACCCATAGCCCCAATGCTAGAGTTTATTGGGGTATTGGCCGTAGCATTAAAGTTAGCAAAGGCTTCCAATGCAATTTCGCCAAATTCACGTGTATACCAACCATGCAAACTTAATACGGGCTCTAAATAGGTTTGTGTGAACCTAAATCTTGGTTGCGCAATGATATTTCTATAACTAAAACCTACCATAAACATTCCTGGGTTCAGCCAAGCTAAAGAAGCATCAAAGTTATTTACTGGAACTCCAGTTTGGTTGCTTGCCAATAAAGGGTCATTTGGATCGAGGATATTATTGGCATTTACATTCAAATAACTTTGGGTAAGATGGTGTCTTAATCCAAAAGCCAATTTGGTATTCTCCGTTGTTTTCACTGAAAACGAAAATGAATTTGCCAGAGAAACACTAGAAATAGGACCAATTCTATCACTAATGATAGAAACATTGTATCCTGTATTGTCGTTAAACAACTTATCAAAATTGATGTATCCTGTGGCTGGTGCTCCATCAATACCTAACCATCTGGTATCGTATCCTAATTTAATTTGGTTGTTGTGGTAACCCGCTACAGAGGGGGTTACCATTACCGGATTAAAAAGGAATTGTTCATTTCCAAAAGTAAGCTGACCTTTACTTTCAAAGGCAATTAAACTTACCGCAGCCACTGCAATTAATTTAGTTAATTTCATTCTTATTCTGCTTAAAGGTTACTTGGTAATATATACATAACCCGAAGTGGTTTTATTATTTGCTTTTGTGTACAAAACAAAGTAATAGGTATCATTAGGAACCAATTCATCGGTGCCGCTAAGTAATGTTTTGTTCATTGGCTTACCATTCCAATCATTTTTGTAATTGGTAGCTTGGAAAACAGTTTCACCCCAACGGTTGAAAATGGTTAGTTCATTTTCTGGATATTCACTTAGCCCCTTGATGTAAAACAAATCATTCATTCCATCATTATTAGGTGTAAATCCTGATGGTACAATTAATCCGCATTTTTCAGGGTTAGAGGCCTGCATATCCACTTCTATTGAATCAAAGCAGAAATTTGCATCAACTACATAAAAAACTTGTTTGCCATTGTAAACTTTAAAGGCAGTGTCTCCAACTATTGGATTGAGGTTCCAAACAAAATTGTAAGGGTTAACTCCACCAGTAGCAGCAAGGAAGACAACACCATTTGAATCTTCTGGGCAGTAAATTTGGGAGGTGATTAATCCAGTTATATCTAGAGCAGTTGGCTCTGTTAATGTATCTTCCAAACTAACAACACATCCTCTGGTATCAGTTACGGTATAGGTATTTATTCCTGCTTTGGCATTCCATAAAGTATCTACGTAAGTAGTACCTATCCAAATTCCAGTGTATGGAGCTTCACCTCCTAATGGCAAAGGAACAACCACTCCATTTGAATCGCCATTACATTTTACAGCTTGTAATTGGGTGAAGCTTAATGTTAGAGGGGAGGCAGGGTTGGTAATGGTAATACTGTCTATTAAAGAACATCCAATTGAATCGGTTACGGTGTAGTAATAAACACCCGGACTCAAATTGGTTTCAATGGTATTGGTTGAGTTGTTGTGTAACCACAATACACTGAATGGACTTGTACCTCCCGTAATTCCCGCATTTCCAATACCATCATTTGCACCATAACAAGTTATATCCGTTACAGATGGATTAGAGGTAAATTTACCAGGAACATTCACATAAACGCTATCGGTAAATTGGCAAAATCCATTATCATACATGCAATATGCCCAACCAATGTAACTGCTGTACACTGCAATTCTGGTTGTGTCGCCGTTGTTCCAATGGTAATTAGAATAACCTGGTTTTGCTTCAATCATTGCGGTATCACCTTCACAAGAAACGCGTGCTACACTGTCTATCAAAATTTCAAAGCCTTCATCAATAACTGTAATGTCAACAGATGAAGTACCGCAGAATGGTCCGCCCGGCACTTCTTGAATTCCTCCAAAGAAGGAAATATTGCCACTAATGGTTACTGTAAAGCTATCTGTATTGTATGTTGAAATGCCATTCTCCCTCCAATCAAAAACATATTGGTAAGGCACAATTTCAAGCAAGCCATAAATAGAAGAATAACAAGGGTCTGTTGAAGTCATGTCATCATCTGTATGTGCATCCCACTTTTTGGCTTCAGGACAGCCAGTAGACATCATAAAAACATAATCATCAGGAGAGGCCGTTGGTTCATTTAATGCCCAATTTGTATAGGTAAGGGTATCACAATTCATCCATTTGTAGTATCCTTCAGCTCCCATATATAAACCTAACCAGGCATTGCTATCAACAATACTGGCAATGAAATTCTGTTCACTGGTATCATTAATTATTGCTAAATGTCCGCCTGAAGCCAAAGCCAATTGTGCTGCGGTTGACCATGAAGAACGTGTATCGGCCATATAATAATGGTGACCTAAGTATTCGCCTTTAAAGGTATAACCAGGAATAGATTGACCTGGAACAAAACCTATGTTTGCTGGCGGTCCAAATGGACTACATCCATTACCTAAATCTGCTTTTACAGTTAGGGTTGAACCAATACATAAGGCAGTATCATTACGAGGTATGATATGGTAGTTTGCTTTTAACAGGTAAATACTATCATAATCATAACAACCAGTAGTAGTTTCAACATAACCTCTGTACCATCCTTCATTGTAAAAGGTGGTGGTTCTACTCAAATCTCCCGTGCTCCAAACATATTTGTCAAAATTGTCGGGCAAGGAGAAGTTAACACTATATGAACCACAAGTTCTAATGGTATCTGTGAAGAACATTTCGCCAGGGAACTCACCTTGAACAGTACTTACGAAAACGGTATCATAACAATATGAATTTCCTACAGGAATACGCACCCAATACTCAGTTACAGGATCAACTGGTTTTACAAAAATATTTTGTTCTGTGTCACCAGTAGACCATAACAAGCCTCCTGGTCTGCGTAGGTTAATCATTACATTATCAATAGACCAACTTTCGTTACACTTACCTGTATTATCAACCGCGTCTGTAAGTTCACCTACCCAACTCAAATCCAAGTCTGTAGCGCTATGTCTGAATGTTTTGGTAATGGTATATTTAGAAGTGGTACCATTGTTATCGCATCTTTTGCTTAATCCTGTTATCTCCGCATCCTGGCCTGCAGGGTAAGAACCTGGGGCACCAACATATGAATATGCTTGATTACAACCTACGGTGTTGGAGAAGGTCGTATTCATCACATTTGTTAGGCCATTTTTAAATCTAAAGCGGTCTTTACCATTTGTGCTGCATTCACCTTCCCAAGTATCATGAATATATAAATCAAAGGAAACTGAAACAGAATCGTGGATAGGCAAATTTGTCATATTGTATACCACAGAATCATTGGCAAATGGTCCCATTAAACGTGAACCATTAAAGTTAAAACCTGTACCATAAATGGCCCATTCTGGAGGATAAGGAAGGCTTTGGAAGTTTTGGGTATAACTTGTAATGTAAGTATATGTTGGAGTTGGTCCTCTTAAGAATACTTGACTACCTAAACAAACTGTGGTATCGGGTGTGCGGATAGCTGCATTAAACAAGGTTACAAAAATGCTATCTTTTCCAAGGCAACCTTCTGGGGAAGTAGCTGTAACTGTATACCAGCGATTTGATCCGGAAGTGCTTACAAAAATGAAGCTATTTTTACTACCAGTGTTCCATTGGTAATTGGTATAACCCGCTGTTGCCTGAAGGATTGTAAATGTTGATTTGCACTCAAATAAACTATCTGAAGGTAACAAGTTATTCGGGTCAATAACATTCACATTGATAGAACCAAAGCAGGTGTTTTCTGGTTGGGTTATCTTTACATTATAATTGGTAGAAGAATTTGCTGTTATGGTTGTTGAGGCAGTAGTATCACCATTACTCCATAGGTATGAAATATTGGTAGCATCATCAAATTCTACTAGACCTTTGATATTTCTTTCGCATGGATCAGAAATAGTAGCTGTTTCATCAGTATTTTTCCATTCACCTTCTCCTGGGCAACCTTTTGCTCTAATGTATACGAAATTCTCATTTACACCTGTTGTAGGAGCAGCTACAGCAGAGGCCCATTGGGTAAATTCAAGGGTATCACAATTCACCCATTTAAATTCGCCGCCTACTGAAGTTGTTTTGTAAAGTCCAATCCATAAATTGGTAGATGAAATGGAAGGCTGGTTATTTATAAAATCTTGCTCAAGTTGGTCATTAATAATGGCCAAGTGTCCACCAATACTCACTGCTTCACTCTCTGCTTGCGACCAAGTAGAGGCGTTGTTAATTAAATAATAATGATGTCCATTTAAAGAATTTACATAGGTATATCTAGGGCCTAAATCGTCACCTGCGTTTACTTTCCTTTTTACTGGAGCACCAAAAGGTCCGCAATCAAATCTGGGTGAAGCATCTAATGTTAGAACTGTTCCCAAACACACAGAAGTATCTGGTTGTATTATTTTTCCAATACCAAAAGCCACATATACGCTATCCATGATACCACAACCATTGATATTGGTAACAGTACAATAATACCAACCTCTTGTGGTGATTTTTACATCAGGAGTAATGTCGCCAGTTGACCATGTATAACTTTCAAAGCCTCCAGGTGCAAGTATGTAAGCAGTATCTGCGTTACAAACCGTGTTGGTATCAGGACCTAAGTCGAACGTGATAGGTTGACCAATAGAGCAAACGCCGTCTTGGAAGGTTAGGTTTTGGTTTGAGCTTATATTTGTTTTGGTATCAACAGATCCACTTGGCCAATAAATGATGATGGTATCAATCACATTGTTTGAACCCAATCCAAAATGCATGCGTTCACTTTTTCCAGGTCCAGTGGTACTAATTCCTTGTGCATTATATTGTTTAAACAATCTAACAGACCCTGCCTTTACATATACTCTTGCTCCAAGAGGATCAGTAAGCCCCGTACAACTTTGCAATCTTAAGGTGATAAAGTTGTTTAAGGTTTGTGGGTTCTTGAATAATTTGGCTGAAGGATTTCCGAAGGTTGCAGGCTGAAATATGTCTAACGCTCCATCGTTGTTGTAATCGAATACAACGTATTTTTCTGTAGAGGTAGAATTGGTAATAGCTGTAGGAATTTGTGTGGCACTCACATTAGTAAAAACATTTGAACCGTTGTTACTCATAAGGGCAGGAGTGCTATTGGGAAGTGAGCCACTGTTTTCCCATAAAACATCTAGGTCTCCATCATTTTCCATATCAAAAACATGGGAAGCAAAATAATTTGCCGCACTTGCTGCTTGAGTATTAAACGTAGAAGTTACATCGGTAAAAGTGGCATTCCCAGCATTGTTTCTGAAAACCCTCAAACCTAAATTGCCAGGACCAGGAGCAACAACATCTTTTGTGCCCAATAAAACATCTAAATATCCATCGGCATTGTAATCTAAGATGTTTGCAAAACCCACTGCACTGCTATTTGAGATACCGATAGAGCTTTGCACAGTGAAAATGCCTGTACCGCTATTATCGTATAACTCAACTTGACTGGCATTAGAAATATTATCCGATTTAATCACTAAAAAATCTTCGTCACCATCATTGTCGTAATCAAAAACTGCAATGTAGGGTATGATGGAAGTACCAAAGCTGGTGATCAAATCACTAGGGGTGCTGAAAGACCCACCACCATTATTGAGGGCAGTAATCCAATATTTTCCTGTTTCATCTTTACGACAATATACCAAATCAATATCATCATCACTATCATAATCTGTAGCAAAAATAATTGGATCATTTGTAGAAATTTGAGGAACAAAATGGGTAATAGCAGGAAGGTTGGCGCTACCAGAAGCATCGGTAAAGTTTGCACCACAATTGTTTTTGAACAATCTCATATTACCGTTTGAGCCCGAATTGGTGAGGAGGATGTCTTGGAACCCATCTCCGTTATAGTCGAAAGAGATTACCCCTTCAGAGCCGTCACCTTTACCTGTTATGGAAGGTAGGCCAGCATAGGAAGTAACATTTGCGAATACTCCGTTGGTGTTCCTGTATAATTCAATGGGTCCATTGAGGCCAGATTGATAAATCACATCCTCGAATCCATCGTTGTTATAATCAATTACATCGAGTATGATGCCTCCATTCTGAGGCAAACCAACCGTTCCAATGGTATTGTTGAACTGCGAATAGGCTGAAAAATTTGCAAACAATAAACCTGCAAATAATAATTTTTTCAACATGCTATTAAATTTTAAATTGTATGGGATGAAAATACAGGCACAAATTAACTCATTGGCCTTTATAAACATATGATTTAGTAAATATTAAGATTCACAAAACCGGCTACAAACCCAATTTAGTAGACATTTGAAAAAGACTAAATCAATAAAGATGTATTTAGTGAATACCTAAAATCTCTTGAAGTACCTTTGTTTCTAGGCTTTTTTGAGGGTATCACATAATAGTTGAATGTGCTGATCTTGGTGGTTTAGATGAAATACAAACCTGACCAAATTTTTACCCATTGAAGAGGCTTTTATTCCATTCTCTGCCAAATAATTAACAAACCTATCAGGCATCATTGTGTCCTTCAATTTGAAAATGACAATATTGGTTTCAACGGGTAAGATGTAATCTACCCACAAAAGATTTTTTAAAACCGCCTCTACTGTTTTAGCACGTTGATGGTCAATTTCCATTCTATGGATGTTGTTTTGAAGCGCGAATAAACCAGCTGCAGCCATGAAACCGGCCTGGCGCATACCGCCACCCATTACCTTTCTATATCTTTTAGCTTGGTGGATATGTTTTTTTGAACCCAACAACAGAGAACCAACAGGGGCACCCAAGCCTTTGCTTAAACAGATGGAAATGGTATCGAATAATTGACCGTATTGTTGAGCTGTTTGATTTTTGGCAATCAATGCATTAAACAAGCGTGCACCATCTAGGTGAAAAGCTAGGTTGTTATTGGTGCAAGTTTCTTTAATTTTCACCAATTCATGCCAGTCCCAGCAGGCTCCACCACCTTTATTTACTGTATTCTCAATGGAAACTAACCTGCTATGTGGGAAATGTACGTCTTCTTTATTGATATTTTCGATAAGGTCCTTGGCGGTAAACATTCCTCTGCTTCCTTGCAGAAGTCGAACCGATGCCCCGCTATTATAGGCAATCCCACCACCTTCATATAAGTATACATGAGACAATTCGTGACAAATTACTTCATCTGCAGGCTGCGTATGAAGTTTGATGGCAATTTGGTTTGTTTGGGTGCCACTGCTGCAAAAAAGTGCGTCTTCCATTCCAAACAAATCGGCTGCATAATTTTGCAATGCATTAACTGTTGGATCCTCCCCAAAAACATCATCTCCAAGCTCAGCATCAAACATATAAGCTTTCATTTCAGGGGTGGGTAGAGTAAGGGTATCGCTTCTAAGGTCAATCAAAATAGGTGTTGCAGAATTGGTCATACGCAAATGTAAAGAATAGCTGCCATATTTAAATCTGCGCCATTCCAAGAATGGCATATCTGTTTTAAATAATTTTAGCGTTATTCGTAGCAACAAATTATTATGTACGCAACAATTTCGGATTTAATACGAGATCTATTTGGCCTCAATATTCCATTACCCATTCAAACATTTGGTTTCATTATGGCTTTGTCATTTGTTGGGGCTTATTTGGCCACTTCATCTGAGTTAAAAAGAAAAGAGGCTGAAGGTTTATTACACCCCTTTAAGGTGAAGAAAAAGTTTTTTGAACCTATTACTTCAGTTGATTATGTTACCACCGTAATTATAGCAGCCTTTTTAGGATTTAAGGCTTTAGAAATGTTGTTGGATTACGACTCTTTGGTAGAGAATCCTCAGAAATTTATTTTAAGTGCAAAGGGGTCTTGGTTTGGTGCTGTCTTAGGAGGTGCTTATGGTTATTACTTAAAGAAAAAAGAAGCCGATCAACTTATTGGTAAAAAAATGGAAATTAGAGAAATTACTCTACGTCCATTTGAACACATGGGAAATATAGTTGGTATTGCCGCAATTGGTGGGATTTTGGGTGCAAAGATTTTTCATAATTTGGAGAATTTAGATCAACTCATGGCTGATCCAATTGGTTCTTTGATTTCATTTAGCGGTTTAACCTTTTATGGTGGATTGATTGTAGCCGGAGCCGGAATTATTTATTATGCGGGTAAAAATGGAATTCCAGCATGGCATATGTGTGATTCGGCAGCGGCCGGATTAATGCTTGCTTATGGAATGGGTAGACTTGGTTGCCACTTGAGTGGAGATGGAGATTGGGGTATAGATAACCTCATGCCAAAACCTGAATGGTTAAGCTTTATGCCTGATTGGTTTTGGTCTTATACCTACCCAAATAATGTTCTCAATGAAGGTATACCCATTATTGGTTGTGAAGGCGCACATTGCCATCAATTACCAAATCCTGTTTTTCCAACTCCTTTATACGAAGCTTTTGCTTGTATAGGATTGTTTGGCCTTTTATGGTCGGTTCGCAAGAAGTTTACCATCCCTGGAACATTTTTCTTTTTCTATTTATTATTAAATGGAGTAGAGCGTTTTCTCATTGAAAAAATTAGGGTAAATACCACTTATCACCTATTTGGAAAAGCGATTACCCAAGCAGAGATTATTTCTTTTACTTTCATTTTGACATCTGTTATTGGGCTTATTATCCTATTTAGAAACAAAAATAAAGTGGCATGATATTTCGTAAGTAACTGGCAATAACAAGATATATGAAGCTTCATTTTATTTTCTTTTTCGGTTTGATCCTAGGCATGAACTGGCAGATGAAAGTGAGTGCACAAGCCAATCCAGACACAGTTTTATATTATACCTTTTCTTTACCCGATTTTATTGTTGAAGCCCAAAAAGATTCTAATTATCAGAAGAATTACCAACGCTTGGTTTACAATGTACGAAAGGTGTTGCCGTATGCAAAAATGGCTAGTTTTAGGTTTCAATTAATGGAACAAAATTTACAAGTATTGCCTTCTGATAGGGCCCGAAAAGAATATTTAAAACGTACCGAAAAAGCTATCAAAGAGCAGTTTATGGACGATTTAAAGAACCTTACACGTAGTCAAGGTCGCATCCTAATTAAGCTTATTTATAGAGAAACAGGCAAGACAACTTATGACTTACTACAAACGTATCGTGGCGATTTAACAGCTATTTATTGGCAAGGTATGGCCAAAGTATTTGATGCCAATTTGAAGGAAGAATTTGACCCCATTGAGGATTGGCAAATTGAGCAAATCGTCAAACAATTGGGATTTGAATAGGTTCGGTTTCCTTTTAGTTTATTAAAAATGTGAAAAGAGGGCGCATTCACCCATTCTATTCACAGTTTGTTGATATCCTATGCGTGAGAAAAGGGGTGGGGTAGATACTTTTGTTCCTGTATGTTGGATTTTTCAAACAGTTGGGTTGTAGCATTATTTATCATCCTTGTGATCACCACATTGGTGCAAGTTTTTTATTATTTAGTTATCTTCTCTCGCTTCTCGTTTTACAAGCCAGAAAAGAATAATTACCAAGATACGCTTCCCCCAGTTTCTGTGATTATCTCGGCAAGAAATGAATACAAAAATTTAGAGAAAAACTTACAACATATCCTCGATCAGGATTATCCAACATTTGAGGTAATTGTAGTGAATGATTGCAGTTGGGATGATAGTCAGAAATTACTCGAATACTACCAAGAGCAATACCCTCACTTAAAGGTTTGTCAATTATTAGAACAAGAAAAATACCCAACAGGAAAGAAATTTGCACTTACCATAGGTATCAAAGCTGCCCAGTATAATGAGATGTTTTTTACCGATGCAGATTGTGTTCCTGCCAGCAATCAATGGTTGCGACTAATGCAACAAAAGTTTGTACCTGGTAAAGAAATAGTTTTGGGATACTCACCCTATAGAAGTTACCCAAGTTTATTGAATTTGTTTATTAGGTATGAGTCGGCATTTACTGCCATGGCTTATTTTTCTGCTGCCTTAGGCAAACATGCTTTTATGGGCGTGGGAAGAAACCTTGCTTATACACGAGATTTGTTTTTTAGGAACAAAGGTTTTGCCAAGCACCAACATATTTTGAGTGGTGATGATGATTTACATGTAAACCAATGCGCCACTTCCACCAATGTAATTATTCAGGTTGATCCTAATAGTTTTATGTTGTCTGAACCAAAGAAGAATTTTGAAGAATGGCAACGTCAGAAAAGCAGACATAATAGTACCGGTAAGTATTATAAATTGCGCGACCAAGTTTTCTTGGGTGGTTATTATGCCTCTTTGTTATTTTTCTATGCAACAATAATAGCCTTACCAATACTTGGGTTTTCTTGGGAGGTGATTCTTGGCGTGTACGTGTTTCGCTTTTTGGTTCAGACCGTAATTTTATATGGTGTATTTAAAAAGTTGAAATGTTTGATTCTATTATGGGCAACTCCATTAATGGACATATTATTTTTACTCTATGCCTACATTTTTGGCACCATTGGTTTGTTTAGCAAACAGAAAAAAATCTGGTAATGGATATCATAAAAAAATACTTTCCCGAGCTAGATGAAGTGCGTTTGGCCCAATTTGATAGGTTAATGGAATTGTATGCTGAATGGAATGCACAAATCAATGTAATATCTAGAAAAGATATTGACGCCTTATATGAAAAACATGTGCTTCATAGTTTGGCCATTGCCAAGTTTATTCAGTTTAAGCCAGGCACACGTATCATGGATATTGGAACAGGAGGCGGATTTCCTGGAATTCCTTTGGCCATCTTTTTTCCAGATACTACCGTAACAATGGTTGATTCCATTGCAAAAAAAATTAAAGTTGCAGAGGGCGTTTCAGATTCGCTTCAATTGCAAAATACAGATTTTGCCATAGGTAGGGTAGAGCAATTGAGGGAAGATTTTCATTTTATTACGGCAAGAGCCGTTGCGCCAACAGAGCAATTGTATCGTTGGACAAATGGATACATCAATGCTGAGGAAGAATTTAACTCCAAAATTAATGGATATATTTTCCTTAAAGGAGGTGATTTGAGAGAGGAATACAAGGCGCTCAAACAAATCAACAAAAAGTTGGTAATAGAAGAAATTCCCCTTAAAAATTATTTCGAAGAGGAATTTTTTGAAACCAAAAAACTGGTGTATATCTTCTAGTTTCGGCCCTATGGTTCAGACCGAAAACCTATAGCCAAACTAATTTTTCTACTTGTTTTTCACCTCTGGTATTGGTGAATTCTAATAAATATATCCCCTTAGTTTTTATTGTTGGAACATAAATTTCAGAGGTTTCGTTCAAGGTAAACTCGTCTAGTAATTGACCGTTTTGATGGATGAGTTTGCATGTGATAGGTGTTTCATTTGATTGGATGCGGATACCCAATTCATTAGTAAGATTACTCACCTTTACCAATTTGTTGGCTGGTGTTTGTGAGATGAGTATGGTTTTAGAATAGTTGAATCTTCCATTTTCATCAACTTGTTTTATGCGGTAATATAGTCTGTCTTGGGTGGCAAACCTATCTGAATACTGGTAGGTTTGTAGGGTTATACTATTACCTTTTCCTTTTACAAATGCCAACATGCCAAAATTAAATCCATCTTCACTTCTTTCAATTTCGAAACCTTTGTTATTTTGCTCACTTGAGGTTCTCCAATTAAGTATGGCTGTTTGGGGATCTTGCCTGTAACCTTCAAACAATGCCCATTGAACGGGTAATGCGGCGTTGGTAGGTCCTAAAATTTCAAAATCATCTATTGCCATTCCCGCATCTGTAACCCCTCCGTCACTTTTAAACACTATTCTAAACGAAACTTTTGAATTACCTGCCAAGCTTGAAATATTATATTGTTTGGTAGCATAAACACTATTGGTGGCATTAAAGAAAGCCTGTCCTGAAGGAAAAGCAGTTGAACCCGAGCTATTGGCAAAATCATACCATGAAGTGGCAACGCTGGTTCCTAAATTTGTCCAATTTACCCCCAAGTTGGTGCTATATTGAACAATATAGCCATCATACCCAATTTCAAACCTGTTTTTCACTTTGAAGCGCAAGGTGTAGGTTCCTGTTGCCGTGCAATTAAATGAAGGAGAATAGAGGTAAGCTTCATTGTTATCGGCGTAATTTCCTGTGATGCCCGTAACCCATGCAAAGCTTCCACTGGCTGTACCACTCTTTGCAGTAACAGCAGAGTTGCCACGTGTAAAGCCAATCCCAGAAATAAGTTCTGCGCCAAAGTCGTTAGGGTTGGTGTCAAAATTTCCACCTGCAGCTACCAAATAAGGAACGGGTTTATACGGCAAAACTTGAATATATGCTGTGCTGGTTTTTGAGTAAGCACCACCATTAATGGATAAACTGATGGTATACACACCTGCCGTTAGGTATTGTTTTACGGGGTTTGCAAGTGTGCTTGTGGTTCCATCACCAAAATCCCATAAATAGCTTGTGGCAGCATTAGAGGTGCTGGTGAAATTGAAGAAAGAGCTAACATATCCTACTCTTTTGTTTACGGTAAAATCTGCAAATGGTGGGGCAAAAATATTGGAAGTGAAAACACCTCTGCCATGGGTTGCGGCCATTACTTGGTTATCTGAATTGCGCATTTTTAGCATATCTGTGCGCACATTGGCAAAGCCAGAATTGCTAGGCGCCCAGTTTGTAGCGCTACCTTTCACACTATCTGTTGACCAAACGCCTAACTCGGTTGCGAGTAAAACTTGGTAGTTTTTGTTAGGATTAAATAGAGCCCATCGAATAGGCATATCTGGTAAATTTCCTTCTACGTTTGTCCAAGTTACCCCGCCATTCCATGTTTCCAAAACACTTGCTACTCCATAATTAGAGTAGGTGGCAATGATATGGTTTTCGTTTCCTGTTTGCACTTCAATGCATGAAACGCTGCCACCAGGCATTCCTTTTCCGTTGTTAATGCATGAGTCTATTCCGGTTAAAATATGTGCATTTGTAACCCTTACAATTCTTCCATTGTTTAATCCAAAATACACTTGATTACTTACATTGGGAGATACTTTAACATGGGTTATTTTACCATTGTTAAACAAAGGCACTGTGTCGTAAACGAGTGTACTACCTGTTTGTGGATTGCTCCATCGTACAAAAAAATTGTTGTTGCCACATAAGTACATGATGTTGTTTACATCATCATAGTCTGAGGGACTGATGAAGCTTCCTATGGTTTGACTGGTGTTTAGCACATTTGAGAAACTTGCGCCACTATTGGTAGATCTGTAATAGCTGGTATATACATAGGAGGTAAACCAATATTGCGGTTGGTTTTGGTCTATATGACAAAAAGCACCATCACCCCCTGTTACTTCAACAGTGCTGTTAATTCCAGCACTGCTAAATCCATGTGAGCCGTTGTCTTGTGAACCGGCTACATACTGGTTTGATGCTGCAGTTGGGTGAATATCGCATGCATAAAATTGGGTGGTATTATATCCTATCTCTTTGCTTTCAATGGTAGGGGATGATAGGGTAAAGTTAGAACTTCTATAAACTCCACCATCATTTGAAAAATAACAAACATTGGAATTTCCAGGCTCAAAGCAAACGTAGTGTTGGTCTGCATGAACTTCTTGATAACCAAAGCCACCATACCAATGCGAAAGTTGTGTCCAAGAACCTCCACCATTGGCACTTTTGAAAAGATCAACACCACCTACTACCACAACCTGTGGATTGTTTGGGTCAACGGCTAAACTTAAATCATACCATGCTTGGGTACGCGAGAAATCTTTACGATAGGCGCTGGTTGAAACACCAGCATCAGCATCAATAGGATGGGTGGTTGTGGTGTCGAAGCTCACTCCTGCATTGATTGATTTTATAATGGCCTGTATTCTACTGCTGCTTTCTACCAAAGCATAAATGGTATTGGTATCGTTTCCAGATACAGCAATTTCCATTTCATCTTTGTTAAGATAAGTAGGAATAGGGAGAGGATTTGTCCATGTGCTGCCACGGTTATATGATTTATGAATAGTCCCTCCATTGCTGCCTCCACTGCTCATGGTCACATAAATAGTTCCATTGCTCATTACTTCTAAATCATAGGCAATATTTCCTAAAGCGCCTGAAATACCGGTTCCTAAAACACTTGTGAAATTGGTGCCACCATTTACAGAACGAAACAACCCCGATTTGGTTAACACAAAAACTGTATCGCCATTACCTAATGAAACTACTTTTTGACAGTAGTAATAACTTGAATTATTGGTAGCACTTAACTGTGCCCAGGTATTGCCACCATTGCTACTTTTCCATACACCTAAACCTCTTACAGCATCTAAATTTCCGTTTCCTTCTCCTGTGCAGAAATACATTACCTGATTGTTTGTTGGTGCTTGATCTATATGAGTAATGGCAAGGTTTTGAAAGAAATCGTCTTTGGTTGCCCAATTTGGATTACTTACAGTTATATCTGTAGTTTTCCATAATCCACCAGCCACACCACCTGCCCAAACGGTTTTGCGGGTAGGGTCGGCCTTATCTACAAGTACACACCGTGTTCTACCACCGCAGTTGTTTGGACCTCTTTCTTGCCAAGTTATGCCTGGGATTGCTGCTTTACCTAGGCCTTTGCCATTAAATAAACTTTGTTGGTATTTCCATGCATCGTATAATCTTTCTCTAGGCACTATTCCCAAAGCAGGGTCTTTTGTGAGTTCGAACTCTTGTTCCCATGCTAGGTCCATTCGGTCTTTTAAAGGAATTTTGGTATCGGTATTAAACAATACTCCCTTTTTGTTGAAAGTAATTATTTCTGAACCTAAATATGCCTGAACCGAAAGGAAACAGACAATACATATGGATAATACTGAAAAGAAAGTAAGGGCTTTTTTCATGCTTTTTTGGGAGGAAATCAACACAATTTTAAGGAATTAGGCTGGTTAGAACAAGTTACTTTCAAGTTAGACCCAACTTTGACAATTTTCATTATTTTGCACGCATGAAGAAAATTGTTTTTTTGCTTTTGGTTTTGGTTCAGACCGTAGCCTTTGCCCAAGACTTTGATTACAGAAGTGAAGCCAACCCTTATTATTGGAAAAACAGAAAACCCTATGAAGGATATTGGCAGCAGGATGTCTGGTATACCTTAGATGTGACCCTAAACGACCAAACAGATGAGGTAAGTGGAAGAGAGAGATTAACTTATTATAATAACTCTCCAGATACCTTGTTTGTAGCTTATTTTCACCTATACCAAAATGCCTTTTTAAAGGGCGGATATTTAGAGCAATTGAATTTGGCCAATGATTTTAAACAGAAGTTTGGCAAATATGAATTGGATGGGAAAGGCACCAAAATTCACTCTTTAAAAGTTGCTGGGCAACCTGCAGAATTTTGGATAGATTATTCCATCATGAAGGTAATGTTGCCAAAACCTATATTACCTGGAGCTTCTATAGAATTTGATATAGATTTTACTACCTATTTTGATGATGGTGGCAACCAGCGCAGAAGGATGAAAATGTTTAAAGATGCTGCTGGTAATAAGCAGTTCGATGTGGTACACTGGTACCCGCGTATTTGTCCGTACGACCGCAAGTTTGGTTGGGAAACTTTCCAACATTTAGGGAAAGAATTTTACGGAGATTATGGGCAATACAATGTAAACATAACCCTACCTAACCAATTCATTATGGATGGCACTGGCGAGTTGTTGAATGAAACTGAAGTATTACCTGAGGCATTAAGAAAGAAATTAGATATCAAAAATTTCGAGAAAAAACCTTGGGAAGAGAAAGCTTCGGTTATTATTGAGCCAAATGGAACTACCAAAACTTGGCGTTATAAATCTGTGAATACACATGATTTTGCTTGGACCTGCGACCCTACATACCGAATTGGAGAAGTAGTTTTACCCCTTCCTGAAAATCCAAGAGGTAAGGTACGTTGTATAGCCTTGGTTCAAGAACCACATGCTTCTGGATGGCAAGACGCAGCCATGTTTTGTTCTAAAATTATTGAAACCTATAGCAGAGATTTTGGCACCTATGCTTACCCTAAAATGATTTGTGCAGATGCCCGTGATGGCATGGAATATCCTATGTTAACCTTGGATGGTGGCAGGAGTCCGGGTTATTATGGTTTGATTGCCCATGAGGTTGGCCATAATTGGTTTTTTGGAATGGTAGGAAACAATGAAACTTACAGGGCCAGTTTAGATGAAGGATTCACCCAATTCTTAACCCATTGGAGCATGAGTAGATTAACCAAAGAAAGAAAGCAATTGAATTCTGGTAGGTTTTGGTTAGACAAGTACTACAGACCTATGCCTTCTCTGGATCAAACCATTTATCAAGGGTATATGCGTGATGCGATGGATCATGTGGATATGCCATTAAATACCCATAGTGATGATTTTAATGGTGCCTTAAATCATGGTGGTGGATATGGCAACGTGTATTACAAAACAGCTACCATGTTATATAACCTTCAATATGTTTTGGGTGATGAGTTGTTCTTAAAGGCCATGCAACATTATTTTAACCAATGGAAAATGGCACATCCTTATTTCGAAGATTTTAGAAACAGCATTATTGGATATACCCATGTAGACCTTAATTGGTTCTTTGACCAATGGATGGAGACAACAAAAACCATAGATTATAAAGTGAAAAGTGTAAAGCACCACAAAGGTTTGGTATATGAAATTCAGTTTGAACGGAAGGGTGAAATGCAAATGCCTTTAGATGTTTTATTAACCTTTAAAGACTCTGCAGATAAAAAGTTTACCATTCCCAATACGTATTTTAGTAAAACAGATTTTGGCAAGCCTTGGGTAAAATGGTATGGTTGGGGAAAGCTCAATCCTACATACACCTTGGCGGTACCTTCTAGTGCTAAGTTATTGAATGTAGAGATTGATCCTAGCAAACGTTTGGCAGATATTTATGAAATAGATAATAGTTGGAAATGTCCGGTATTGTTCACTTTCGATCATCAAATATCAAATCCGCCAGATAGGCACCATTATATTTTAAAGGCCCGTCCAGATGTGTGGTACAACATGTATGATGGCTTTAAAATAGGTATTCATACCAATGGTCATTACATGAATAGGAAACATATTTTTAGGGCAAGTATTTGGTATAATAGTGGGTTGGCAAGTAATTATGAGCAACAATATTATGAGAAAAGTAGTGCCATTTACCCATTGAGTTATGCCGTAAGTTATAAAAATAGAATAGGTAAATTTTTGGATTGGAATTTTCAAAGCAGGATGTTGGATGGCTTGTTACTAAACAAAATTGGTTTGGAGAAAATAAATGGCAGAGATACTTACAAATTGTATGTAAAATCTATGCGCAGAACACAATTGTATTACTCGCCGGGCTTTGAATTAACTGAAATGGCCTTTAGTAATTTCATACCTACCTTATCCTCTTACGATGCTTATAATAATACCTTAAATATTGAGTGGGAGCGTGGCCTTTCCTATTGGAAAGGTGGAGGCAAAATACAGTTGTACTTTAAAGGAAACTTCTTATATTCAGATTATGATTATGCTTCTATTTTGTTGAACCTAACCCAAACACATCCATTGGCGAAATTTGAGCTACGTAGCAGGTTATTTGCCCAATGGATAACAGGTAGCAACATTGCTCCAGAGTCTCAATTATACTTGGCAGGGGCAAACCCAGAAGAAATGGTAGAAAACAAATATACCCGTGCAGCAGGTATTATTCCGGCCAATTATTTCACCTACGGCAATGTGGCCAATCATTTTCAAACAGGTGGCGGTCTGAACCTAAGAGGTTACGCGGGTTATGTTGTACCAGTTTTTGATGGAATAAATCAGGTATACTTATACAGGGGCAACGCTGGAGCTGCAGTTAATCTTGAATTAGATTATGATAAATACATTCCATTGAAGGCAGGTGGTTTAAGCAAATATATTCACATAGATGCCTATTTGTTTTTTGATGCAGGGTTTCTTTCTACCAATTTAGGTGCAGGTAACAACCAAACCATGCTGGTTACTTACGATAAATTGAATACGGGAATCATGGCAAGTGGAGGCCATGGTTTGGTCTTTACCCTCAAGCGTTTCGGACAGTTAGATGAAATTAAACCATTAAGCGTTCGCTTTGATATTCCTTTTTATTTGAGCAATGCTTCTTACCTTGAACCTAACAATGTAATGTATCGTTGGGTTATTGGCATCAACCGTTCGTTTTAATTGGTTTCGGTTCGAACCGAATAAACCATAAAAAAAGGGAGCACCACTTTTTGATAAGTGATGCTCCCTTTTATTTTGTATGCATTTTACATTAATTGCCTTGAATGGCTATGCTTTTGGTACATTCTTTTCCATTGGCTCGGAGCTGCACAAAATAGAGCCCTGAACCCAATTCACTCAAATTTATTTGCCAGTCGATTGATGGGTTAATAGTACCTGTATACTTCTTTACTATTCTTCCACTTACATCTGTTATTACCAATGCTTCTATGCTTTGAACAGGTTCGGTAAAATGAATAAATACATTTCCATTGCTAGGGTTAGGATACATTACAACACTTAGTTGGTTTGCAGCCTCTTTTAAACCAGTAGGCGGACCAATATTAACAGCCTTGTTTTGTTTAATACCTTTACAACCTGCGGCATTAGTTTCTGTTAAAGTGATGCTTCCATTTCCTTTGGCACCCCAAATAACGGTTACACTTGATGTTCCTAAACCAGATTGAATAGAACCACCGGTAATTTGCCAATCATAGGTAGAACCTGCAGTACTTGTAACTGAATAGGATTGGTTTTCACCGCTTCTTACATCTGTTAATCCATTAATACTGCTAGTATTTGGAGAAGCATGAACCTGAATATTAATGGTTGCGGTAGCAGAAGTACATCCCAATTGAGTTACCTTGGCATTGTAAGCACCACCTTGGGCAGTGTTGTTTATGAACAATACTGGGTTTTGACTATTGGAGGTGAAACCTAAAGGGCCATTCCATTCAAATACACCATTGCTTACATTGCTAGCATAAAACCTCAAACTATCTCCGGTACAAGCCGCTGTGCTTGGATTGCTGCTTAAGGTTGGGGCAGCAGGTATGGAATTAATTACTACATCTGTTTTAGCCTCGGTACTAGTACAACCACTCACCGATGCAGATACAGCATAGGAGCCACTCATGCTTTTGCTCACATTCACCAATATTGGGTTTTGTAGGGTTGAGGTAAATCCTGGTCCGCTCCAATTGTAGGTTGCACCAATAATATTGCTTGCCCTAAGTGTAATATTATCTCCAACACAACCTGGTCCAGTATTACTTGCAACAGGCTCTGCAGGCAAGGCATTAATCAACACATTTACAGTGGCAGGAATAGAACCACATCCGTTTACAAATGACCTAACAGAATAGGTGCCGCTATTTTTAACTGCGGTTGAAGTAACAATGGGATTTTGTGAAGTTGAAACAAAAGATTCTGGTCCTTGCCATTGATAACTTGCTCCAGAAACAGTGCCTGCTTGTAGGTTTAAATTTGCTCCTGCGCATATGGGACTATTGCTTGATGCCAATGGAGATGCTGGTAAACTACGTACTTGAACACTTACAGAACCAAGGCTTGAAACACATCCGCTATCGCTTACTGTAACCGAATAAATTCCACCATCGCCTGATAGGGCGCTATTGATAGAAGTTTGTTTATTGTCGGAACTAAAGTTATTTGGTCCACTCCAATGATAAGTGGCATTCGGTCCTACTGAAGTTTGTGCTGCATTTAAACGAATTGTATCTCCAATACATACAGGAGAGTTGCTACTGGTTATGGGCGCATTTGGTACTGACCTTACAACAACTGTTGTGGTTGAGGTGGGTGAGGTACCGCATCCAGTAACGGTTACAAAAGCAGTATACGTTCCTGCTTTAGCCTTTGTCATGTTCGTAATACTTGGATTTTGGCTTGTAGAACTAAATCCTTGCGGACCAGTCCATGAATAACTTGCACCCGTTATGCTTGCTGCAGTTAGGTTCAAGTTTTGGCCTTCGCAAATGGGTCCGTTATTGCCCAAAGAAGGTGCTGGAGGCAATGTGTTTACCACTAATGTATAGGTTGCAGCAGAAGAGGTTCCACAGGCAGTTGTGCTTGCAGTAACACTATAAATTCCTGCATTAGAATCGTTCACATTGTTTATACCCGGATTTTGCTGGCTTGAACTAAAATTGTTTGGTCCCGACCAAGAATAGGTGGCACCAGCAGTTCCTGTTGCGGTTAGTTGTAAGTTTTGTCCTGGGCATAATGGTCCGTTACCACTTACTGTTGGAGCAGGTGTTGTACTTGTAATGACAACGGATGTAGTAACAACAGCAGAAGGACAACCGTTTACTGTTGCAATAACTGAATATAATCCTGCATCTAACAATGTCAATCCTGTGCGTGTTGGGTTTTGTAGGTTTGAAACAAAAGAATTTGGCCCACTCCAATTATAACTTGCATTGGGAATAAGGCTTGCACTTAAACTTAAGGTTTGACCTGAACAAAGGGGTCCGTTATTGCCAGCGGTAGGAGCTGTAGGAATACTGTTTACAACAACATTTACACTACCTGGGTTACTGGTACAACCATTAGCAGTTAAGGTAACAGAATAAGTTCCAGCAAAGGTTAATTGAGAGGAAAGTCGAACAGGATTTTGGGTATTAGAACTGAAATTGTTTGGTCCCACCCAATTATATCCACCCGTAATTCCACTGGCAGATAAGTTTAAGGTTTGGCCAACACAAACGGGCCCATTGCTTGATGCTGTAGGGGTGGCAGGAATATTATTTACAATAACCAAGGTGTTAAATGAGCCTAAAACACCGCATCCA
Source organism: uncultured Bacteroidota bacterium (assembly GCA_903834625.1). Taxonomy (GTDB): domain Bacteria; phylum Bacteroidota; class Bacteroidia; order UKL13-3; family UKL13-3; genus B1. Next base: position 12,071 of record CAILJQ010000174.1, on the reverse strand, counting down.
GGTGCACTAATGTTAACAGAGTATAGACCTGAATCTGCCTTTGTTACGGAGCTTCTTAACGCATTTCTAGAACTAGAGGTAAATCCATTTGGTCCTGTCCAGCTGTAAGTAGCCCCTGTGATTTCAGTTGCATTTAAACTAAGGTTTTGTCCAGCACAAAGTGGTCCGTTATTGCCGGCATTATAGGAGTTAATAACCGTTGCATAGGTAGTAGCAACAGAGGAGGAACATTGTCCAATTACAGCAGTTACAGAATATAGACCTGTTGCAGCTATCCCTGCACCGCTTATTTCAGGATTTCTTTGATTGGAGGTAAATCCATTTGGTCCGGTCCATGCATATGTTGCCCCCGGAACTGAATCTGCAAATAATCTTAAGGTGCCACCAGAGCATATTGGACTATTATTACTTGCAATGGTTGGCGAGGGTGTTTGATAGATTTCTCGCGTGTAGGAGTCGCCACAACCGCTCATCCAACCTATAAGGGTATCTGTAAGTTTTACCTTATAGGTAGCATTGTAATTAAAAATTCTGCTTCCATTTACGGCATAATATGATCCGGTACTATCCCCGTAATCCCACACACAACTAAATTGAGGTGTCCCAAAAAAGGCACGAACATTATAAAATTTATTAAAAAGAACAGGGCTAGATGTATTGGTAAAAGTAAATGCTGTAGCAGGAACCATGCAAGAAGCAGAGCTTGTAAAATTTGCAGTGAGGTTGTAGGAAACAAATGGCTGCATAATAAAATCTGCATTGAAAGTTACGCCTCCAATATTGATATTATAACTGCGGTTATAGGTAGTACCAATTCTCACAGAGCTTAACCATTCAAAGCGACCATTAGCAGGAGCGGCTGTCCATGAGTTGGCTACTACCGCTACATTCACAGAGCTTGAGGTTTCAATAGCCAAAACATACCCATTCGGATTTGAAGTGGTAACAGGAGTGCTAAAGATTGCTTTTTTGCGCAAGGCTGTTAATACACCTCCTCCAAAAGTTGAATCTACATTTATGGTTGTAGTTGCAAGTGCTGAACCAACTGGCATGGAATCAATACCTGCATTATACAAACGGCAGGTAAGCGTAACCACCGCGCTGTTCATGGTAGTAACCCAGGCATAAAATTCAAAGCCATGCACTGTAATGGCTTGCGGAGCAGGGTACCATTGAGCAAAAGCATTGCCGCTAGTTGCATTGTTTAATGAAATGGTATTTAATGCGGTTGTTTTATTCCAAGTGTAATTCACAGTATCTGTGCTACAATTACTTGTTTTGCCTAAACCACCCATGCCACTAAATACAGCCGTTCGTGGCCCTAAGTTGTTGATAGGGTGAATGCCTGGTGAAAGCAATGTTTGTGCATGTAGCTGGGAAAAAGAAAGCAATAAATAGACAAGGAAAACAGTAAATTTTGTTCTCATAAGTTTTAGGTGTTTAAACAAAATTAACAGATAAAATTCTGTATTTCAAAGAGAAATCTGTTTTTAACTCAGGTTTAATTCTAGAATTATTCATAAAAAAATCTAGGGAATTCAAAATAAAGTTTTGGCTATCCTACTTCTGTGATAATTATCCGAAAATACGCGTTTACCAGGCGCTTAATAAAGATGGCCATAATAGTTTTGAGTAATTAATATGGATAAAATGAGTTGCTATTATTCACAATTTTACAATCGCAGATCAATTCGACTACCGGGATATGATTATTCAAAACCAGGATTTTATTTTATAACGATATGTTGTCAGGATAGACAGCATTTTTTGGGAGAAATAAAGGATGCAGAAATGCATTTGAACGAGGCCGGAAAAATGATTGAAAAATGGTATTTCAAGTTGGAAGAAAAATTTTCAGAAATCAAATGCCATGAAATGGTTGTTATGCCGAATCATTTTCATTGCATCATTGAAATAATAACCGCGAAAAACAATACCGAAAAAAAGGGTTGGGGCGACCACGCCCCAACCCACGACGATACCGATATGGGCGACCACGTGGGGTCGCCCCGACCAGCGGGATTGGCAACGGTTATTGGTTGGTTCAAAACAATGACAACCAATGAATATATCCGCGGGGTTAAACAATTGGGTTGGCGAAAATTTAATAAGAGATTTTGGCAGCGTAATTATTTTGAAATCATTATCCGTAGCGAAAAATCATACCAGCGTATCACGCAATACATTAAAAACAACCCAATAAAATGGGGGCAAGATAATTTTCGGAGAAAGTAGTTTTTTTACTATTGATTTAGTTGCCAAATTAAATTCCGTTCAACTAAATTTGATACTTAATTGAGACAAAATGAAGGTTTCGCCATTTGATTTTTTTCGTGGGTTGGTACTAGTATTGGTGGTTATGCTTGCCTTTGCCTGTAAAACACCAGCGACAAAATGTACAAGGGAACAATTATGCTATGTTGATAGTATTCAAGTTGCGGATACGCTAAAATTGGGTCAGACCGCAACCCTTAAATTTATGGTGGGCATTGGCAATGGGTGCGGAAGGTTTGATAAATTAGAGATAAATAATGATACAACAGCAATGCAATATGAGTTTTTTTCTTATGCCTATTACGAAGGTTGTATGTGTACAGAAATTTATTCAATGATTTGGCAAACCACCCAATTTACCCCAAATAAAATAGGCAGGTATACCCTAAAATTTTATCAGCCAGACAATACACAAAAAATAACCTACTTACAGGTGGTTCAATAATTGACAAAAATCTTCTTTTCCCCCACATTTACTGCAAAGGCTTCTCGTTTTTTATCCTTAATCTTGTATCTCAAATCTAAATGTATGACACACCCATTAATTCAGCTTGAACCGAAAGAAGTTTGGAATCATTTCGCCGCATTAAATGCGGTTCCTCGTCCCTCCAAAAAAGAAGAACGTGTTATTCAATTCATGATTGATTTTGGTAATGCATTGGGTTTACCTACCCTCAAAGATGAAGTAGGAAATGTGATCATTAAAAAGCCTGCTAGCGCGGGAATGGAAAATAGAGCTACCATTATTTTGCAAAGCCATTTAGATATGGTTCATCAAAAAAACGCCAGCACCCAGTTTGATTTTGATAAAGAGGGTATCAAAATGTTTGTAGAGGGAGATTGGGTAAAAGCCGAGGGTACTACCTTAGGAGCCGATAATGGCATGGGCGTAGCAAGCATTATGGCTATTTTGGCTAGTAAAGAAATAGTACATCCAGCCATTGAAGCTTTGTTTACCATTGATGAGGAAACTGGAATGACCGGTGCTTTGGGATTAAAAGGTGGTTTGTTAGAGGGTAGAATTCTTTTGAATTTAGATACAGAAGACGACCAAGAATTAACCATTGGTTGTGCAGGAGGCATTGACGTAACAGGTACTAGACATTATCTTAAAAAAGATGTACCAGAGGGAAGTGCTGGTTTAGAAATTATAGTAAGAGGTTTAACAGGCGGACATAGTGGGATGGATATTCATTTGGGAAGAGGTAATGCCAACAAACTCATGAATAGATTGTTGATTGAAGCCCACAAAGTGGTCCATTTTGAAATTGCATCTATTGATGGTGGTGGACTGCGAAACGCTATCCCTAGAGAATCTAAAGTTACATTGGCTGTATTACATGATGACAAAGCTGCTTTAGTAAACAAGATTGCATCTTTTGAAAAAATCCTCAAAGAAGAACATCGTTTAACCGACCCAAATTTGGAGGTGGTAGTAAATGAAATATCTTGCCCAGAAAAGGTGTTGGAGAAACATTTTCAAATTCATCTTTTGCAAGTTATTCATGTTATTCCAAATGGCATTTTTAGGATGACACCTGGTATAGAAGGTCTGGTTCAAAGCTCAAATAATTTAGCGCGTGTTTTGTTAAAAGATGGCGAAATGAGTATTCAATGTTTAACCAGAAGCAGCGTAGATTCAGAGAAAATGTATTTAGCAAGTATCATAGAAGAAGCATTTCATTTGTTAGGTGCCGTGTGCGAAATGAAAGGTTCATACCCAGGTTGGACACCCCAACCCGATGCTACCATTGTGAAATTAATGAGCGATGTATTTGAAGAAGTATTTCAAATGAAACCTCATGTAAATGCTTGTCATGCCGGATTAGAATGTGGTATCTTAGGAACCAATTACCCTGGAATGCAAATGATTTCCTTTGGTCCCAATATCAGAGGAGCCCATTCACCCGATGAACGTGTTCAAATATCATCGGTTCAGAAATACTGGAAATTTTTACTGCAAACTTTACAAAGAATTCCTCTCAAATAATTACTTTGGAAGCCCAATACAAGCTCAAAAGAGCGGTATGACTTCTCATGAGTGAAGAAAAATTTGCCACCTTTGTTAATATTATCTTGCCGTTGCATTTGCAGCAGGTATACACCTACCGTGTGCCTGCCGAGTGGGAAGAAGAAATTGCCATTGGTAAAAGAGTAGCCATACAATTTGGAAGCAAAAAGGTGTATTCAGGGTTGATATACCAAATTCACCATCAGCCTCCAAAAGGTTATGAGGCCAAATATATTTATTCGGTTTTAGACGATCAGCCTATAGTTGACCCGCACCATTTTAAGTTTTGGGATTGGATAAGCCATTATTACCTCTGCTCTTTGGGCGATGTAATGAATGCTGCTTTGCCTGCAGCCCTTAAATTAGAGAGTGCCACACGCATTACCGCTAACCCTTCTTTTGATTTAGCGTCTACAATACTTGACGATAAAGAGTATTTGGTATATGAAGCCCTTGAAATAAAACATGAGTTAACTCTTCAAGAGATTTCTGAAATCTTACAACTGAAAAATGTATTTCCCTTGCTTAAAAGCATGGTAAAAAAAGAATTGGTGTTGATAAGAGAAGACCTTGAAGATAAATACAAGGAGAAAAAAATTACCTGCATTAAGTTGGCTGATAAGTTCAATGAGGAAGCAGCTTTGGAGGCATTGTTTGTTACACTTGAGAAGAACGAAAAGCAGCTCAATTACGTGCTTGCCTATTTGCATTTAAAGGGCAAAGAGCAAGACATTGACAAAAGCACCTTAATGAAGGCTTGTAATGGGGCTGCTTCCTCGTTGCAAACACTTATCAAAAAAGGAATCTTTGAAACCTATTTGGTTACCATCGATCGCATTCAAATTGCCGCAACTCCTTTAGAAGAATTTATCCTAAATGCCGACCAAGAATTGGCCCTGCAACAAATCAAAAATGCATGGGAGCAGAAGGATACCGTTTTGCTACAAGGAGTCACCGGTAGTGGTAAAACCCATGTTTATGTAAAGCTGATTCAAGAACAACTTGAATTGGGTAACCAGGTATTGTTTCTATTGCCAGAAATAGCGCTTACCTCACAGGTGGTTAAACGTATTCGAAAGTTTTTTGGCGAGGTGTGTATTTCTTACCATAGTAAGTACAACGACCAAGAAAAGGTTGAAATATGGAACCATGTGCGTGAAGGAAAATACAAAGTAGTAATAGGGGCTAGAAGCTCTATTTTTCTTCCATTTACCAATTTGGGTTTATGCATTGTAGATGAAGAACATGAAGGTAGTTACAAACAACATGATCCTGCCCCACGTTACCATGCTAGAGATGCCGCCATGGTATTGGCAAGGCTGAACCAATGCAAAACGTTGTTAGGTTCGGCTACACCTTCTATGGAAGTTTTGTATATGGCTAGTCAGCAGAAATATGGTTGGGTGAAAATGGAAAAGCGCTTTCATGAAATAGCGTTACCTGCCATAGAAACTGCCAATATTGCCGAGGAACGTAGGGTAAAGCAAATGGTAAAAGAAGATATTGGCTTACAATTGCACGAAGCCATTACCAAAGCATTAAATGCACATGAGCAAGTTATCTTGTTTCAGAATCGTAGAGGATTTGCACCATTTTACAGTTGTAATAAATGTGAATGGGTACCCAAATGTAAAAATTGTGATATCAGTTTAACTTACCATAAGTATATAGATTCGTTAAAATGTCATTACTGTGGTTTTACCCAATCATTGCCTAAAAACTGCGCTGCGTGCGGATCTACCTCACTCACCTTAAAAGGAGTTGGTACAGAGAAAGTTGAAGATGAGCTAAAAGAACTTTACCCCTTGGCTCGCATAGCCCGTTTAGATTTAGATGCAGCTAAAACCAAAAACGGACATGAAGAAATTATCCGAAGTTTTGAAGAGCAACAATTTGATATTTTGGTAGGTACACAAATGTTGAGCAAGGGTCTCGATTTTGAACATGTGAGTTTGGTGGGTGTTATCAATGCAGATAGTCTGCTTTCATTTCCAGATTTTAGAGCACATGAACGTGCCATGCAATTGCTACTGCAGGTGAGCGGTAGAGCAGGGAGAAAACACAGACAAGGTAGAGTAGTTATTCAAACCAGCATGCCCAACCATTTTGTTTTGCAAGCCCTTATTAGAGGTCAGTACGATGCCTTAATTGACCGTGAAATGGAAGATAGACAGAAGTTTGCTTATCCTCCCTTTTTTAGGCTTATTAAGGTAGTTTTAAAGCACAAAGATTACAAACTTCTTGAGCAGGCATCTCTTCGTTTAAAGTACTTAATGACAGGTGCAGTAAAAGCCACAATGCTCGGACCAGAAAGCCCATACGTTAGCAAAATACGTAATTGGTATATCAAAGAAATTTTGATTAAGGTAAACAGAAACAGTCCTGATTTAGAAAGTGTAAAACTGGAAATTAAAAAGGCAATGAACGAGCTAAATACAGAAAAGAATTTTAGAGCGGTAGTGGTTTATGCAGATGTAGACCCAGGTTAATTTCTTTGCAATTTAATGCTCATGTAAAAGCCTGTTGATTGGTAAACATTGTTAGAGAAGCCAATATTTACACCCAAACTCACTCTATTTAATAATTCATTTATTCTATAACCCGTTTCATAATAAAAAGGCATTTCATGGGTATGTAGGTAATTTACATACACTTGTTCCTTAAAATCGAGCAAGTTTAGATATGGTAAATGTTTGAATAAAAGTTTTTTGAAACTCAACTCAACAAAAGCACTTTTATAATAACTAGAGGTGCTATAAGAATAGTAAGGTAATTGCTGAAAGCGGCGTTTGGGTTCGCCAATGTATACAAAACTTTGATTGCCCGCAAAATGGAAATAATCTGCCAAATGCACATTTGTGGCGTTAAAAAAGTAACCCCCTTTGGCCTCATAAAACAACTCCAGCCAATGGAAAACTTTCAGGTTTTGATCGAGGGTTAACTCTACTTTTCTAAATTGTAATGCAGTTCCGTATGCCTCAGTATAATCAGCTTGAATGCCTGGCCATCTATTTTTTAGGGCAATTTTACGGTTGTTTTTCATTTGATATTGTTGAAATGGTCTGAACCAAATACTCATACCTAATTGATAGCTTTTTTGGTTAGGGTTGTTGCCCAAAACCGAGTTGGATGAAAGTGTGCTATTGCCAACTTGCCTTTGGTACCTATCAATATTATCAATGCCAAATCGGTTGTAAAATGCGCCACGAAGGGTTATTTTGAGGTTTTTATGGAGCTCTTGCGACCAATCAAAACTCACAAATTCTTGTTGGATAAGCTTGCTGAAATTTTGTTTAAGGAATAATAATTGAAACGCATCTGTGTATTGGTCAATTCCTTTATTGTTGTAATCACTCACCAATACTCCAGCCTTTAAAGCATACCTGCCTCCCACATAAAACCTCGCTAAAGTGAGTTGCGATTGGGGTAGCCACCTTTCAATAGGAACTTTTATTGTTTGATTAATTAGCCAACCCTTAGGAGTTGTTTTGGCATAGGTATATTGCGTTTGAAAGCCTAAGCCTTCTACTGTGTTCAAATAGGGGCGAGCAAACAAACCTTGGTATTTAAAATATCTTTCCTTTTTCTTGTTGTAATGGTTATTGCCAAATATCAATACATCACTTAAAGCTACTTTGGTTTTTTTATTGAGGCTATCTGTAGGCTTCCTGGTTTGCGTATCTTGAATGGCATAGCTAATATTTTCATCTTGCATTAAAGCCACTGGTCGGTTCTGAACCCAAAAGCTGCTGTCTTGTTTCAGTGCCAAAGAATCAACCACAATCTCGCTGCTATCGTCTTCAAAAACACCCTTATTGGCTTTCATTTCAGATTCGGCTTTCATTTTAGAGGCCAATGTTAGCATTTCTCTTTTGCTCAAATTTTCTTTCGCCAAAAGCGCTTCAATGGCCTGTTGGTTTTTGGTTTTTTGGTATTCTTTTTTTTCGGTTCGAACCGAATTTTCTTCTTGCATTTTGGGCGCAATACCTGCTTTTTGGGCCCAATCATGACTCACATTTGGGTTGAGTTTTATTTGGTAATTACTTAAAGATGCCAAATACCTAAAGCTACCTTTTATTCCCATAAAACTACCCACTGCTTTGATATCATAAGTAACTGGCATCCAAACAAAGGGGTATTCTGCCATAGGTTTAAAACTCGTTTTAACGGTTGTAAGCATCCCTGCTTGTTCTTGTTCAATCACGCAACTGTGCATGCACCATAGTTTTTCTATAATAAACAAAGTGCCACTGCTCACGTCATTTCCACGTCTTTTTGGTTCGAACCGAATTTTATTTACCTCATAGCCGTTCTCATAAAAGCTCCCTTCTAAATAAAAATTATAGACAGAAAATGCCCTTGGAGAAAGCGGAGAAATCTGTTCAGATTCTGCATCGCCCACATCATATAAACTTCCTCTTGCCATGCGCATGGGTTGGGGTGCATCATCAAAAGGCATGGTTGTTTTAAGGGAAATTACCTTCTCCTTATAGGTATTGGGTTGCCTAAATTCCAATTCATTCAAACTTTCTGTGAGGTAACTTCTTCCTACTTCAATGCCTTGTTTGGCAATTAAACCTTTCAGCAAACGAGGCGATTCATCTACTCTTCCAGTTCCTTTTACATAAACTTTTGCTTTATAACTAAGTACTTGTCTGCGATAGTAGGGGGCAGCAGCAATAGCCTTTTTCATGATATAATGAGCAGGGTTTTCCTTCCCAGTTTTAACTTGAACCTCTTTCAATTCATAAGTTTGCTCCTCCATGGTGAGGTTCAATTCTTGACTACCACTTACAATTTCCAATTCCTTCACAACAGATTTGTAGTCGATGCTTTGAAAAACCACTTGTTGTTTGCCTAAAGGTAACTTTAACTCAAAAGTTCCGTTTACGTTAGAGTTCGTTCCTTTTTTAGCCGTTGGTGAGTAAATGGTTACATACGCCAAGGGCTCACCATTTTTGTTCTGTAATTTACCTGTTAAAAGCTGTGCCTGCAAGGCGGTGCTCATTAAAAAAAGGGTAAATACGAGCAATAAGGGTTTACTTGGGTTCATTTTTAACAAGGCCTTTGGGTGTTTTTTATGGTTCCAATATAAAGATTCCTGCACTTTATCAATGGTAAAAACAGAATTATGCTTGGGGTATTCAAAAATCTGCAAGCTTTTCTTATTTTCGCAGCCTAAAAATTGATTAAATAACTAAATACATGGCAAATACAGGCGATCTTTTCAAAGGCTGTTTTATTAGACACAACAATGAATTATGTCAGGTGATGGAATACCAACACCGTACTCCAGGAAATTTAAGGGCATTTTACCAAGTAGTTTTACGTAACGTAAAATCGGGTAAACAAATGGAACACCGTTTCCGTGCAGGCGAGTCGGTAGAAATGGTGCGCGTTGAGTTCAAAGAAATGCAGTATTTGTACAAAGATGGTACTAGCCTTGTAATTATGGATCCTGAGACCTTTGATCAGATATATATTGAAGAAACATTACTAGGTGATTCTGTTAAGTTCTTAAAAGAGGAAATGATTTTAAAGGTGTCTTTTGAGGGCGATCTTTGTCTTTCTGCCGAGATGCCGTTTTTTGTTATTTTAACCATAGACTATGCAGAGCCAGGAGTAAAAGGCGATACAGCAACCAACACCCTTAAGCCAGCGCGTTTAGATAATGGTGCTGAAGTTATGGTTCCATTGTTTGTAAACGTAGGCGATAAAGTTAAAGTTGATACCCGCACAGGCGATTACGTGGAGCGCGTTAAATAAATTTTTTCCGAGGAATTGATAAACCATAAACCCTAGCATTCTATTAGGGTTTATGGTTTTTTTTATGCCCAATCACGCTATTCAATCGTATTCTCAACATAATCCATGTTCCATTCTCCTTTGTTTTTGGCTTGTGTTTTTCTGTGGATACGATAAAAGTTATTTAAAAACTCCATACGTTTGGCTTGCCAAACAATATATATGGTTCAATAGGCGAAACGTATGGTAAACCAAGCAATATATTACGCCTTTAAGGCCATCATTATGGCAAATCAAAGCATCATTATGGACCCCAAAACCATAATTATCGCTTAAAGTGCCAAAACATTAAGGTCTAGCCCCTTTGCTTTTCATTTAATTTTTCAGGCTCCTAGCGCTTATCCCAAAAAGTAAAGATTGTTGCAGAATCGCCCAGGTTAATGTTCATTTTTTGAAATTCAGGAAGTCCTAAAGTATCCAACCATGGATTCAATTTCTAGGAATGAGTAGGTAACTTCCTGAAACTGCAAAATACAAAGTTCTGTATGGTTTCAAATGGGGTGGTATGGTCTACGGTAATACATTTCACTTTTTCGAATAACATTTTCAAGCGAGCGGTCATAGAGGTTTCAGAATATTGTTTGATTTCTATCCCACTGCACTTTTTCGGACCTTGCTCAGAAAAGGTTCCAATAACCATTACCCCTGTTTCATTAATGTACTGTTGAGCAGTTTGCAGGTAGTTCGATATCTCTTGTTCATCTGTTAAAAAATGAAATGCAGCACGGTCGTGCCAAAAATCGTACATCTCTGTTGGCTTAAATGTTGCAGCGTCTGCCACCAACCATTTTACATTTTTTGCCTTTTCTCCCAAACGAAGTTTTGCCCTTTCTATGGCCGCTGCAGAAATGTCGAGAACCGATATGTCTTGGTACCCCAATTCTATAAGGTGGTCAACCAAAAAACTATCACCACCGCCAATATCTATTATTTTAGCATGAAAGGGCACTTTGAATTGATTGAAAAAATCCAAAGAGGTTTCAGGTGTGGGTTGAAACCAACTTACATCTTTCAGTTCCTTGGTTTGATAGATATTTTCCCAATGTTTTTTACGGTCGAAGTTTTCCATATGTATGTATGATTAGAAAAATAGTAGTGAGATTTTCCAATAGGTTCAGCCCAAATATACAAGGTATTTACTTATTGCAAAAATACCTAACAAATGACAATAACTCTATTTTTACCTATACAAAACCTTTTCGCTATTTTGACATTTGGTTTCACCTGAAAATTAATAGAAGAATGGATAATTGTTTGAGAATGCAGATCTCGAATGATGGCAGGGAAATACATCCTGTTATGACAAATTAAGTTTAGTGAGAATCTTCTATGCCCATCCTAACCATGAATGAGATGCTAGATTTGGGTTTCATGGTTTCAATCCCTACATTCGATAGATAACTACCCCAAACCTATGAATCGTTTTGAATTTCTTACCAACACTGGCCTGCTAGCGGCTATGGGAATTTTACCTGAACCTGTTTTGGCTCAGTCTGCAGAGACAAAAACGGATCCACCCCTCTTAAAACCTGTTTTGGTTCCTGCCCAAAAACCCTTAGATCACAATGGAGGAATGGCTATTAGAACCCATATTCGATCAAGCATGACTAATGGATTGTATTCTAACGTAGAATGTGCTGTTGCTCCTAAATTAATGGGCCCACCGCCACATTACCACAAAGAATTAGATGAGCTTATGTATGTAATTGAAGGGGAAGCCACCGTTTTGGTAGGGAAGGATATTGTTACCATTAAAGCAGGTGGTTGGCATTTACGCCCACGAATGATTAACCATACATTTTGGAATGCCTCTGAGCAAAGCCTTCGGTTTATTGATATGTATTTTAACCAACCTTTTGAAGAATACCTCGAGCGTATTTTTCATCAACTCACAGTTGAAAATGGCTACCAAGATGGTACTGATAAAAAGTTTCAAGAAATCAATAAACTCAATGAAAAATTTGGGGTCGGTTTTGAGCCG